>JAAYFZ010000402.1 GCA_012727965.1 Clostridiaceae bacterium | reverse complement strand
GATTGCAGACGATATGGTTTTGATGTATATTCCTCATAATCGCATCACGAAGAACCAAAGGAAAGGCTTTAGGGGATTCGTCAAATTCGTCGTCTTCGGCATTGGCGTCTGTTAAGTTCAACTCAAAATCTAATCCAGATAGAATGAGTACAACAAAAAATGGATGCCTGATATTATAATAATGGATAAAGTTCTTCTTTTCCCGAGCACTACAGGGTTGTCCGTTTAGAAGCTTCTGCGTCAGGTAAATCCTAATGTCTTCCTTGACAATCATTAATTGTCGCTTATAGGCTTGGTTGGAATGGTCAATCTGTATAAAGGAGTCTCGTATAAAGTCGAATTCATTATTAAATGTATTGTATACCGGCTGGGTAAAAGTCTGAATTGTATCGATGATTCCATTGATCAAACGACTTTTGCGATAGGCAAAGAACAGAGCTAAAGCAGTTCCAGCCAAAACAGAAATAACCACATAAAAAATTAGGATTTGTGTAATGTTGGATATCTTCTCCATATATGCGCTGTCTGGAATTCCCGCAACGATATACAGTCCTAAACTAGACTGGGTATGGCTTAATATATTGGTGTCCATCCCACTCCATTTACTTTCGCTGATGCCAACGGGTGGATTCAACAAATCCCCATCATAATTATAGCTGTAAATGATTTCATTTTTGTAGTCTGTTATATATAAAAACCATGTTCCAGAACTTCTTCCGACGCTAATCTATACAGTATCTGTCTCGTATCCAGCTGAACCAGCATGGCACTGTCAAATAGGCTTGGATTGCCCAACGGTAGAGACAGAACACAGTTAATAATTTCCTTACTTTCATAGGAATTGAATACCGAATCGCGATATTTCAGAATACTACTGTTCATAAACATAATCTGCCTAGAATTGTCAGAAATATACTGGTTCCAATTTTTATATGGATCGATATATTCCTCTAAATCATTTGTGTCGGTGATGATTCTTGATCGGGAAATGGCCGTATTGTTCTGCTTAAATATCATATAATTGTCGAAAATCATATCAGAGGTAAAACCAGAATCTCGCATCTTTTTGTTAGCGCGGACTAGATCATAGACCTGATCCGCTGGAATCCCGCCGCTTTGCCTCGTTATCTTTTGAAAGCTGCTGTCATTCCTCAGTTGTGCTGCCATTTTGTTCAAATGCAGCAATTCATTTTCAATAGTTACATACCCTTTTTGCATATTTGCATAGCTGTCTTTTACTATACTCTCTTTTGAATTGTGCAATGATGCGCGGTAAAGTAACAATAAAGGAATCATAAAGACTATGGTAATCGCCAGATAGGAAATAAGAAACTTTAAAAATACGTGAAAGCGAGGAAAATCATCTTTTCTCTTTCTCATATTCATATTCATACCCCCAAATATCTTTCTCTAAGGCTACTATATATCAAACTGTTGCATAGTATGATTCAGGTGTCAAAACCTCTAATAATAATCTCAGCTGAAGCATGAACAATAAAAGATTTTTAAGCCATCTACACTTCTAGACGCTGTTTTCTACATGGATTACTTACAATACACTGAACAACGGGTTCTGAAAAACATTACCATGCAAATATTTAGTCAGTTAACAAACCAAACAATGGCCTAGGTTTCTTGTATTCAAACTTGCTTACTTACTTAAAAGGCTTGTAAGATGCTGGTTTCAATCTCCGATGCTGTACATAGCTTGTAGTTGATAATCTTCTTGTGTATTTAATAGAGATGAACGCATTGTCGGAGATATTTGGCGCATCTTTCTTCTTCATGCTTCAGCTGTGTAGTCGGCTTCCGTCTGCCTTATTGTTCAACTAATTGCTTAAGCACCCCCATTGTCCCTTAAAAAGGTAGAAGCTGCTAATTTTTTGAATTAACAGCTTCATTTTGGCGGAGAGGGTGGGATTCGAACCCACGTGGGATTGCTCCCAAACTGATTTCGAGTCTTTTAGTTTGCTGTTCGTTTCAGGTTTTTTAACCCGTTTTTCTGGTC
>JAAYFZ010000401.1 GCA_012727965.1 Clostridiaceae bacterium | reverse complement strand
GTATGACAGGAGTTGAGGAGACTTATATTGTTACGGAGTATTCACCGAGATGTGTTACCGGCGGTGCCTGTGAAATAATCAGGGTTTGAAAATAATAATTATAACAATCAATAAACATTATAATAAGAAAAGACCGTGCGCTTTTTCAAAAAAGGCACGGTCTTTTGTCTGGTGATCCCGAGAGGATTCGAACCTCCGGCCTGCGGTTTAGGAAACCGACGCTCTATCCTGCTGAGCTACGGGACCGTCTGACAAGTTATTTTATGGCAAAGCAGCCAAGCTGTCAACAAAGGCTCCGACTATATAGTCGAAGCCTTTTTGCCTCATATTATTATCAGCCGATTTGCTTTTAATCGACGAAGCAATCTGTCATTCTTCTGAGCTCACGAAGCCGGAGCTCTGTCAGAGCATAATCCACTTTATATTCATGAGTTTGCAGTAGTTCTACCACGAAGTCACCTTCCTTGAGATTTTCCGGCAGTCTGTTTTTTGGTATCGTAACGATGCTATAATCTTTTTTTCGGATTACTGCCTGATCACCTTCGAATCTGATGACAAAACCTATTCCGCTGCTCATACTATTACACCTCCCCGTGAACTAAATAACCACAAAGTGTATTCTCTTTTCCGTAACTGAATTGCATCATGCAATGACTGGTCATGACAATCTGGATATGGCGATATTTACAAAAAAATGATGATTTTATTGTTTCGTTTGTGAGCATAACACAGTGATTGGTTACGAATATGATCACTAATATAAAAATGCTTCGGCTGCATGTATAATATTAGCTGAATTATTTGATGAAGGCATAAATGATACTGCGGAGGAGACACTTGGCAAGATCTGACAATGAGCGCTGGTACCGGCAGCTGAAAATGGGCGATATCATCATATATGCAGTTGTGATCATGGTCAGCTTGCTGATGCTGTTTATGGCACCATCAAGACTGTCCGGTGGCAATTCTGAAGCAGGGCCCCTGCAGGCACTGATTATTGTTGACGGAGAAATACTTCACACGATAAATGAGAATGAACTTGTTGCCGGTGGAGAGTACAGCTTCGAAGCACATGGACTTCATTATCTGGTTTCATATGAGAACGGCTCTGTACGAATTGAAGAGGCTGATTGCCCCGATCAGGTCTGTGTTAAAACAGGTTGGCTGCGAAGCGATGGTCAGATTTCGGCCTGTGTTCCAGGTCATGTACTGCTTCGAATAGAGGGAGAGCCTCGTCTGCCGGATGGTGTCTCAAGTGCGACCTATGAGGATGGTCCGGATGTGGTGATAAAATGAATGCTCGTGAAAACACAAGAAGACTTGCCTTTGATGCTGTTTTATTGGCGCTGGCTCTGGTTTTATCAATCGTTGAGCGCTGGATTCCTTTGGGCGCTGTGATTGCGATTCCAGGCGTAAAGCTTGGTCTGGCTAATATCGTAACGCTTTTCGCACTACTGAGGCTTAAACCTTCAGATGCTCTTATAATACTTGTTTTGCGCTGTCTGATCGTTGGCACGATCACCGGTCCAGTCTCTCTTATGTTTTCTCTGGCAGGTGGATTAGCGGCTTTTCTGATGATGTGGCCGCTTGTGGTATGGCATGGTAGTTTGTTTTCTCTTGTTGGTATCAGTGTGGCCGGAGCGGCTGCACATAATATTGGACAAATGTCAGTGGCAGTATTCCTGTTATCCGAGCCGCTGCTTATCTGGACATATTTGCCGTTGTTGCTGCTCGCAGGTACGGTCAGTGGAACATTGACCGCAATTGCGGCGATGCCTTTGGTCGGCAGATTTCCACAGCTGCGTAGAACTTAGTATGCGAATAACGGTCAAGTGTATGTCTGTAATGTGGGTACATGTTATACTGATCAGAGATGTTGAGGCCTTGGCTTGGAGGGTTTTAGATAGATGATTTTTAGCGAGTGGGTTGTTTTTGGTATTTTGC
>JAAYFZ010000039.1 GCA_012727965.1 Clostridiaceae bacterium | reverse complement strand
TCCGCAAAACAAATATCGAGTTATATGCGACAGAAAAAGATCTTATTGTTGTAATGCCTTCAGCTCTTAACTCAAACTATTCAAACTGGGATAATGCCATGATGGGGTTCTCGATGTATGATTATCTGACAGAGGAGCTTATGCCGCTGATCTACGGCTGGCTGCCGGCATCTGACAAACGCGAGGATAATTTCATCGCAGGCTTATCCATGGGCGGACGCGGAACCATCAAATATGCTGTGAATCACCCTGACAAATTTGCTGCGGCAGCTGTGCTCTCGGCAGTGCCGTTTGACTGTTCACTGATGCGGCCTGGTCATGAATTTCCACTTATGGATACAGAGGATCCAAGAATCAAGAAGGTTCTGGATAACGCCGGCGGGCTCGAGGCCTATCTGCAATCTCCTGAAAATGTATGGAGAATTATTGATGAGATGGCAGCCTCAGGACAGCTGGATCAACTACCAAGAATTATGATGGCCTGTGGCGAGGATGATTCAATGATCTATGATAACTATCAGACATTCCGAAAGCATTGCGAAGAAATAGGGCTTGAAGCCGAATGGTTTCACCTACCGGGGTATAAGCATGAGTGGCCGTTTTGGGATTTAGCCATTCAGAGAGCAATAGAGTTTTTTGGAATCTAGCACTTAATAAATCACTCATGTCTAATTAATTATCAAAACTCAGTTCCAGAAGCGACAGTCCGGATCCATTTTCTACTCTTGAAGCGGTGGACGCACCAGAGCGCCTTGATAACCTGATCAATATTAAGAAACATGAAGATCCAAAACGCCGAAATCTGCCAGACGAAGGCGGCAAGATAACCTAATGGAATCGACGCGGCCCAGAGGAAGAGAATATCCGCGATCATCAGAAAACGCGTATCGCCGCCGCCCCTAAGCACGCCTTTTGTCATGATAGAGCCCACTGAACGGAATATCAAAATAGCGGCTGAGGCCATTATTAACTGGCTGGCGATATCCTGAGTCTGCGGCTCAAGATCATAGGTCGCGATCCAGACAGGTCCGAAAATCATGACGATCGCGCCTGCGATCGCACCAACGACAACACCTATTACGAGAAAAGTCTTACCTTGATCGTAGGCATCCTGAAGCCGGTTCTGTCCAAGTGCATGTCCGGTCATGATACTAGACGCGTTTGACATACCTTGAGTCATAACACTTGACAGCTGGTTTATTACCGCGATGATCGCATGAGCAGCGACAAAAGCCGCGCCGATATGACCCATTACTATCGCTACCGCGTTCATGCCCAATGCTAATAGGACATCACTGATGATAACCGGTACGCTGTACTGGATAAATTTACGCATCTGATCATTACATTTCGCGAAGAAATCCTTAAGCTTATATTTGATTCTGTCGTCCAAGAACAGGAAATAATACATAATTATAGCTGCTTCAACCAGCCTGGCAATCAGTGAAGCCCAAGCAGCACCGGCTATCTCCATACGTGGAGCACCAAGCTTGCCGAATATGAATATCCAGTTTAGAACAATATTAAGCACAAATGAAACTATCGTCGTCACCAGCGGTAGTCTCACCACACCTACACTTCTCAGCGTTATCGTGAAAGTCTGCGATAACCCCTGCAATACAAAGGTAAAAGCAATTACCCGCAGATATTTGATGCCGTAACTGATTATCTGCTGATCTGGTGTGTAAATTCTCAGAATTTGACCTGGGAGCATTAGCGTGACAACAGTGAAGCCAAGTGCCACGATCAGCATTATCCTAAGCATGATCGTAACTACTCTTTTCAGCTCGGCCAGCTTGTTCGCGCCCCAATACTGAGCAGTCACAACTGCGGAACCATAACCGATACCTAAACAGAATATCTGGAAAATATGATAGAAGCTGTTCGATAGAGATGTCGCTGAGAGCTGGTACTCACCCAGAGATCCAACCATTATAGTGTCCGCCATATTAATACCGATCAGTAAAATACTTTGGAGAGTGACTGGAAGCGCTATTCTCAAGAGGTCGTTGTAGAAGCTTCGATCCTTGACGAAGTAAGACATGTGATCTCCTTGCTGCTGTTATTTGTGTTAACATTCATGGTTTGACCCATAAGATTTATGTTAACATTTTCTCTAACT
>JAAYFZ010000400.1 GCA_012727965.1 Clostridiaceae bacterium | reverse complement strand
TGTCTCAAAACAGTTTGAAAGAACTTGAGAGACAGCCTCTTTTTCAAGCCTAAACAGCTTAAAAACTGGGGATAACCAAAACAGAACAAGGAGTTTTTGTGGAAAACTAGTAAAAATAAAATTTATGGCGCACGAAACAAAGCTCAGGAGCGAGTCTGAACTGAAAAACTTTTTTAAGCGGATTGTTTAGGTGAAAATAGCGCCTGCCCGATTCGGCCGTATTGAATTCGCTTGTGGAGCTTGTTTACATTAAATCCAAGTGCCAGCAACATAAGCTCGGTCTGGACATTGACTGTGCCCCGGGTCAAGAATCGTCGGAAGCCAAAGTCTTGCTTGAGAACGCCGAACACGCCTTCAGCTTGAATCGAGCGATTGATTCTAAGGCGGATACCTTGCTCGCTCAAGATATTGCTGTGGCTTTGTTTACGATATTGCTCAAATTTGACTGCTACCTGAATCTTCTTGGCATATTTACCCTTGTAGCATTTGCCCAGATGAGGACAACCCTCACAGCTGTCACAGGCATAAACACGACTTTTGTTTTCATAGCCACGCTTGGATTTTCGAACTATGTCATACCGATAACTGAGCTTGCGGCCGTTTTTACAGGTGTATGAGTCTGTCTCCCGGTCATAGATCATTGCCAGGCGGAAGGCCTGCTCGCGCTGGAATTTTCGAGTCTTAGAATACTCATGGTTGGACGGTTTAATGTAAGCAACAATATCCTGCTGCTCAAGATAAGCGTAGTTCTCTTCGCTCTCGTAACCAGCATCCGCCACCAGATTTTGAAACTTACGGCCGTAATTTTGCTCTAGTTGTTGCATAAACGGAATCAAGGTGCCCATATCCGACCGTTCACTACTGACCATCGCTCCAACAATATATTCACTTTCAACGCCGATCTGGATATTATAGCCGGGCTTTAATTGTCCGTTTTGCATATGGTCGTTTTTCATACGCATAAATGTCGCGTCACTGTCAGTCTTGGAAAAACTATTGCGATCACCGAACAGGCCGTTGTAGCTGTCATACTTGACCTGTCGTTCTAAATATTCCTCTAACTGATCGATTTGTCGCTGCAGGACCGTCTTATGTTTGCCTTTGCCATGAACAAACTCAACTCTTTGCTGCTTGGCCGCTTTTTTCAGCAATACCAACTGTTCACGGATGTCTTGTGCGCTGATGATTTTTGCAACCGACTTAATCTTCAACTCCTGTGCAAAGTACTCCTGTAACTTAGCCTGCAATTTAGCTTCGTTTTTCTCGACAACCTTCTTCCAAACAAAGGTATAACAGTTGGCATTGGCTTCCAATTTGGTCCCGTCAACAAATAGATTCTCATACTCGATTTCACCCCAGTTCGCCAGCTGCATAACCATCTGTGTCAATAGATTTTCTATGCAACCTGGCAGGTATGTCTTGCGGAATCTTGAAATTGTGTTGTGATCCGGCGCCGGCTCACCCTTGCGTAACCAAATAAAACACAGGTCGCGTTGGCAGGCCTGTTCTATTTTTCGGCTGGCATATATCCCTTGGGAATAGGCATAGACAATAATCTTGAATAGAGTCTTCGGCTTGACTGCAGGATTTCGCCCTTTGGGTGAGTACGCCAGGTATAACTTGCTGTAATCCAATCCTTCCAATACCTGGTCGAGCAATCTGACCGAATCGTCCACGGGTATGAATTGTTCTGTCTCAATTGGCATGCACAGTTGAATATAGCCCCCGTTTTTGCTATAGTCACACTGTAGGTTTTTGATTTTCACAACTAAAATTTTACCTGATTAGGGGGTTCTTCGGAACCCTTTTTTCAGTTTTTGACATGAAAAAGAGCCGTCCCCAAACTTTCATTTTGAGACAGCCCCTTTTTACCTCATATTATTATCAGCCGATTTGCTTTTAATCGACGAAGCAATCTGTCATTCTTCTGAGCTCACGAAGCCGGAGCTCTGTCAGAGCATAATCTACTTTATATTCATGAGTTTGCAGAAGTTCTACTACGAAGTCACCTTCCTTAAGGTTTGCCGGTAGTCTGTTTTTGGGTATCGTAACGATGCTGTAATCTTTTTTTCTGATTATTGCCTGATCCCCTTCGAATCTGATAACGAAGCCTATACCACTGCTCATACTATTACACCTCCTCGTGAACTGAAAAATCACAAAGTGTATTCTCTTTTCCGTAACTGAATTGTATCATGCGATGACTGGTCATGACAATCTGAGTATGGCAATGTTTACAAAAAAATGATGATTTTATTGTTTCGTTTGTGAGCGTAATACAGTGATTGGTTACGAATGTGATCACTAATATAAAAATGCTTCGGCTGCATGTATAATGTTAACTGAATTATTGAATCAAGACATAAATGATTCTGTGGAGGAAACACTTGGCAAGAGCTGACAATGAGCGCTGGTACAGGCAGCTGAAAATGGGCGATATCATCATATATGCAGTAGTGATCATGGTCAGCTTGCTGATGCTCTTTATGGCACCATCAAGACTGTCCGGTGGCAATTCTGAAGCAGGGCCCCTGCAGGCACTGATTATTGTTGACGGAGAAATACTTCACACGATAAATG
>JAAYFZ010000399.1 GCA_012727965.1 Clostridiaceae bacterium | reverse complement strand
TTTCAAATTGAGATATTGAGCTGCAGTAGCAGCAGCTGAGCCGAAGCCGCTGATCGTACCCAGGTTAATACCGCCCTGCAGTGAGGGCGACCAATATAGTGCAGGTACATATTCTCTGGTATGATCTGTCCCGGGATAAGTCGGATCACAGCCATGATCAGCTGTGATAAGCAGCAAGTCATCAGAGCGCATTGCTGCCATTATGTCGGGAAGGCCACGATCAAACTCCATCAAGGCCTCAGCGTATCCCTGAACATCATTTCGATGTCCATATAGCATATCGAAATCAACCAGGTTGACAAAAAGAAGTCCTGAAAAATCTTGCTGCATTTGCTCGATTGTCAGCTTAATGCCTTCCGCATTGCTTGCAGATGGTATCTTAACTGTAGTGCCTCTGCCAGCGAAAATATCATGAATTTTGCCGATTGCTCTGACATCAAGACCTCCGGCTTTTGCCCGGTCCAATAGTGTTTCCCCCAGCGGCTCGAGTGAATAATCATGCCTGCGTGATGTTCTCTTATAACTGCCTGAAGCTCCGTCAAAAGGCCTTGCTATAACACGGCCGACCGCATATTGTCCTTGCAGAAGCTGTCTGGCCGCAAGGCAGATTTCATATTGCTCCTCTATCGGAATTATTGACTCATGAGCTGCGATCTGGAAGACACTGTCGGCTGATGTATAAACAATAGGGGAGCCGGTCTTAACATGTTCATCACCAAGTCTTGCTATTATTTCTGTTCCTGAAGCAACTTCATTACCAATGATTTTTCTATCGATCAGTTGCTCGAATTTTTCAATTAGCTCTGATGGAAAAGCGTTAGGGAAGACCGGGAAGGCTTGTTCAAGAAGAATCCCTGCAAGTTCCCAGTGACCCGTGGTAGTATCCTTGCCGGCTGATAATTCCTGCATACGACCATAAGCTCCAAGCGGTACTGGCGCCGGCTTGATATTATCAAGATCAGGGATATGACCTAAGCCAAGACTGACCATATTTGGCAGTTTTAGCTCCGGATAGTCCCTGGCTATGTGATTAAGTGTATTGGCTCCTTCATCTCCGTAGAGATAAGAATCGGGACAAGTGCCGCAGCCGGCACTATCAAGTACAATAATGATTACTCTTTTCATAGGCTTCTCCTTATCAATACTGATAAACCAAGGAATAATAGTTGATAGACTGACCAATCTGGTTTTATGTTCTATTGATCAATGCCTATACGGTCGATTATTACTGGTTTCGCCTCTGTTTTTTGTGAACTGATTATCAGAGCATCGCGCAGCATGGCTTTTGCCTGTTTGGCCTTGTTTTGATCAGCAGCTTGAACCTTAGCCAGACGGTCGCCCTTTCTGACTCTGCTGCCAAGTCTGACATCCAAGATAAATCCAGCTGAATAGTCTATCTGATCATTCTTCCTGAGACGTCCGCCGCCGGCCGCTACAAAAGCTCTGCCGACATCAGCGGTCATGATTTCTGATAAGAATCCGTCCTGGTCGGAGGTTAATTCGATAGTGCAGCAGGGCTGTGGGAATAGTGAACAATCATCAATTATGCTGCGGTCTCCGCCCTGTGCCTCGATCATTTCAGCCAGTTTGTTCAGTCCAGACCCCTGATTCAAGGCTCTATTTAGCTTGTTGATTGCTTCATCATAACTGCTGCTATTATTTGTTAGCAGCAT
>JAAYFZ010000398.1 GCA_012727965.1 Clostridiaceae bacterium | reverse complement strand
CATCACTTACGGTCTGGCTGCCTATGTATATGGAAACCGATCTTCTGGTCAGTCCGACAGTTTCCAACCTGGCCCTGTCCGTGCTCTGGCTTGGCATCATCCTGGGCAGGATGGCTAGTGCTTATCTTACTGATCGCATCAAGCCGGTAAAAATCGTAGTATTCGGCAATTTGCTGGCAGCGATTTCTGCTGCGATTGGCATCCTGATGATGCAGCCGGTAGTTCTTATTATCGGTCTTGGCTTTGCCGGACTCTTCAATGGTGCCACAATCCCCCTTCTAGTGACGATTGCTTCTGACCGTTATCCAGAGCATACCGGTACAACATCATCAATGATCTTCCTATCGGGCGCTTTTGCCACAATGATATTCCCCTGGCTGGTCGGCCGTATAGCTGAGAGTTCAGGCTTTCAGATGGCGCTGCAGCTTACCTGGATCACACTTTTTGTGCTCTTCGCTGCAGGTCTTGTCCTCAGTAGAAGTCTCAAATCCAACATAGAAGGATAGCTTATGAAACATGTGATCGCGATCGATATAGGTACGACAAATATAAAAGCTGCAGCGTTCGATGAGCATCTGAACAAGGTGTCATCAGCTGAGCATTGCTGTAATACATATCGCGATTTCCCCGGACAGGCCGAGCAAGATCCAGATGAGATTCTGCAGGCTGTCGTACATGTTCTTGCTTCGGTCACGAGCACTCTTGAAGATCCCTCGACGGTTGAATATATTGCCTTCTCCAGCGCCATGCATAGCCTGATCATCGTCGACAGTGATCACAAGCCACTTACACGCTGCCTGATCTGGTCAGACAATCGTGCTGCAGATGAAGTGCTTAGGTTCAAGGAGTCGAATGACTGGCTGGCTCATTATCGCCGGACGGGCACGCCGATTCATCCAATGAGTCCATTTTTCAAACTGCTATGGTTTAAGCGCAATACAGATATCCTGGCAAAAGCCGGGCACATCATCAGTATCAAGGATTATATAGTTCGCTATCTTAGCGGGTGCTATATCACTGATTACTCATTGGCTTCGGCGACCGGATTGTTTAATGTCCATACGCTTAAATGGGACCATGAAGCTATTGAAAAACTAGGCATCAGCGAGACCTTGTTGCCTGAGCTGGCCGATGTAGATACTAAGCTCGACATCAAAAACAATGAGCTAATTGAGCGCTTGGCTTTTGCCAGTGATGTGAAGATCATTCTTGGCGCTTCAGACGGATGTCTGGCCAATCTGGGCAGCGGAGCACTTGACAGAGGAGAGACGACTCTGACGATCGGGACGAGCGGGGCTGTCAGGATGACAGTAGATAAACCTCTGCTTGACGAGCAGGGACGGACCTTCTGCTATTATCTTGCTCGCGATAAGTGGATAATCGGCGGTGCTGTGAACAATGGCGGCAATGTGCTGGCGTATCTTGATGGGATCATTGATAGTGGTGATGGGAATATTTATCAGAGGATAGAGCAGACTGTCGGCAAGGTAGAGCCAGGCAGTGATGGGCTGACGTTTGTACCTTATCTCTTCGGAGAGAGAGCTCCTCATTGGGATGGCAACCTCAGTGCAGCTTATCTCGGTATTGGTCCGCAGCATACTAAGAATCATTTCGTACGGGCGGCGCTTGAGGGAATTAGTTATAATCTGCGCGAGGTCTGGCAGCTTCTTGAGTCAATTGCTGGCAGCAGCACGAGAGTTGCCGCGTCCGGAGGATTTCTTAAGAGCCAGGCCTGGAGCCAGATTGTTGCAGATGTCTTCGGTCGTGAAATCGAAGCTCCTTCAGCAATTGACAGTAGCTGTTTGGGGGCTGCGATGTTGAGCGGGTATCGTACTCGTTTTGACCCTATTGTTCAGATGAAAAAGATAGCTCCAAATCTTACTGATAGCAATCAATATCTCAATCTTTTTGAGCGTTATCTTCAGTATTCCCGGACTCTGACAGAGTTGATTTAGCGAGCTTCGCAGCGATAACGCTCGATATTTTCTTGCCGTCTGCTGCTTCAACAGTAAATTCATAATCTTCAAAGCATAGTTTGGGGTGTTCGTCTGGCTCTGGAATAT
>JAAYFZ010000397.1 GCA_012727965.1 Clostridiaceae bacterium | reverse complement strand
GACATATTTACCGGTTTCACGCTCGGTATCCTTGCCGAACACGAAGCAGGTCGGACTCCAATATTCAAAATTCAACATGTTGAGGCCTCCTTATATAAATAATAGTCTATATATAATGATATGGCTTACTGCCACAAATAACAAGGACACTTTTCAATCAATCAATACTGGCAAAAGACGTGCCGAGTACTTTATATTGCGTTTAGCGCTTTAACACGCTAAAATGGTCCTGTTTCGTTTAAAATCAAAACATGCGGGGGAATATTTTCTAATGAATCAAAGAAATCATGTAAAAGGCTCCAAGGTAGCCGTAATAGGCTCCGGAGCAGTAGGCGCTTCAATAGCTTTTGCGATGTCAATCAAACAGCTCTGTAGTGAGCTCGTATTGATCGATATCAATCAGGAAAAGGCCGAAGGCGAAACCATGGACATAAACCATGGCCTGCCTTTTCTCGGTCAAATGTCTGTCAGACCTGGAGATTTCAGTGAATGTGCTGACTGTGATGTCATAATCATAACAGCCGGGATACCCAGGAGACCTGGTGAAACAAGGTTTGACCTTGCCAGGAAAAATGTCGAACTTGGCAAAAAAATAACAGCAAGCATTATGGAATACTATAATGGCGGTGTTATCCTGGTCGTTTCGAATCCAGTAGATGTCATGACCTATATGATATCTAAATGGTCCGGGCTGCCCAAGGGCAGAGTTATCGGCTCTGGTACAGTGCTCGACAGTTCACGTTTCCGTTATCTGCTCAGCCAGAAACTCGATATTGACGTTAAAAATGTACATGGATATATCATAGGTGAGCATGGTGATTCACAGCTGCCTGCCTGGAGCGCAACAAATATTGCCGGCCTTACGGTCGATGATTATTGCAAAACCTCAGGCATCGAATTTACAGATGCTGACAGGATCGAAATCATGGACGCCACGAAAAAAGCCGGAGCAGAGATAATCAAGCGCAAAGGCGCTACATATTATGCGATCGCGATTGCAGTTAACACCCTCGTTGAATCCATACTCAAAGGCACGAGCACAATTCGTACTGTCGGTACAGTTATGAACGGTGAATATGGATTGAACGATGTCGTTGTTAATGTACCTTCTATCGTTGGTGCCGACGGCGTCGAGCGTGTTCTCGAGCTGGACTTAACAGAGCAGGAGCTGCGCTTCCTGCAGTTCTCAGCCAGCCAGGTCAAATCTATTATTGAGAAGGTACAAGACATCTAATAATGTACTTTTCTAATCAAGTTTATTGTAAATAGCAAAGGCCGCTTCCCTTGTGGGGAGCGGCCTCTTTGTTTCTGCTATTTTCTGATCTATCAATTATTTTATCAGCTCTCGACTTCCGGAATTGTATCAGATGATGCCTCTGTTGTTTCAACTGATTCTTCATCGTCTTCATCATTTTCACAAGCTTCGCGGTCAACACAAGCCAGATCTACAACCTTGCCGTCACGGACGCGCATTAGTGTTACACCCTGAGTTATTCGTGATAGGACCGGAACCTCTGAGGCTGAGATCCTTATCATGATGCCAAGGTCATTAATGATAACGAGATCATTGTCATCATCGACTAATGCCAGCCCAACCAGAAGACCGGTTTTCTCAGAAGGCTTATAGGTGATCAAGCCCTTGCCACCGCGTGTCTGAATACGGTATTCATCAAGCTCTGTGCGCTTGCCGAAGCCTTTTTCCGAGATTACGAGAAGGTTTTTGCCTTCGATCGTTGGTGCCATACCGATAACAACATCCTTATCTGCAAGACTTATACCCCTGACGCCCTGAGTGTTGCGGCCAGTAGATCTGACATCATCGCTGCGGAACCGGATGGAGAGACCATTTTGAGTTACGAGAATAATATCGTCTGTATCATCTGTCAGCTGTACGCCGATTAGTTCATCCTCTTCACGCAGATTGACGGCTATCAGACCGTTGCGATTGATATTGCTATAATCAATCAGTTCTGTCTTCTTGACGACACCGCGCTTCGTAGCCATCATCAAGCATCCACCCTGGTCAAAGGATTGGATCGGGATGATTGCTCTTATCTTCTCACCGGCATCGAGATGCAGTAAGTTAACAATAGCCATACCACGTGCCTGCCTGCCAGACTCAGGTATCTGATAACCCTTAAGTCTGAACACTTTACCCGCACTGGTGAAGAATAGCAGCGTCGCATGAGTGGATGTCGTAATAATACGTTCGACAAAATCCTCTTCGCGCGTCTGCATACCTGTAATACCTCTGCCACCACGGTGTTGAGAGCTGCAATTGTCCATTGACATGCGCTTAATGTAGCCGAAATGTGTCAGAGTGACCATGATATCTTCTTCCTGAATCAGTGACTCATCATCGATATCATCATCCTCACCCACTTCGAAACCTGTACGTCGTTCATCTGAGTAACGATTGCGGATAACTTTTATCTCATCCTTGATCAGATTGAGTAGTACTCCTTCTTCATTTAGAACTCTGTTGAACCAGGTTATCTTCTCATTCAGATCATTAAACTCACCAGTCAGCTTCTCCTGCTCCAGACCTGTCAATCGGCCAAGACGCATATCAACGATATGCTGAGACTGTTTATCACTGAAAGCAAAACGATCAGTCAAACGCGCTTTTGCCTCGTCTTCATTTTTTGAACTACGGATGATTTTAATAACTTCATCAATATTGTCACTTGCCAATATCAAGCCTTCAACAATATGTCTTCTGGCCTCAGCTCTCTCAAGTTCAAATTTGGTACGACGACCTACTACATCTTTCTGATGAGCAATATAATGATTGATGATATCAACCAGGTTGACTATTCGTGGTTCAAATTTGCCTTGTTCATCCTGGACAAGAGCCAGCATATTGGCATTAAAAGCATCCTGAAGCTGAGTATGCTTATAGAGCTGATTGAGCACAACATTGGCATTGGCATCTCGCTTAAGCTCGATAACGACTCTGACCGGATCATTACGATCAGACTCATCACGGATGTCTGAAATGCCTTCAACTTTTTTATCCTTGACCAGATCAGCCATACGCTCGATCAGTCTGGCTTTGTTAACCATATAAGGCAGATCATTTACGATAATACGCTGACGATTGTTGCGCATTTCCTCAATATCTGTGCGGGCACGGACTACAATGCGTCCACGGCCAGTTCTATATGCGTTCCTTATTCCGGAAGTACCGAGTATGACACCACCGGTCGGGAAATCAGGTCCCTTGACAACTTCCATCAAGTCATCGGCTGTAGATTCCGGATTATCGATCATCATGATGACGCCGTCTATAACTTCGCCCAGGTTATGCGGCGGGATATTCGTCGCCATACCGACAGCAATTCCAGTAGAGCCGTTGACAAGCAAATTGGGAAATCGTGAAGGCAGTACGATTGGCTCCATGACATGCTCATCGAAGTTAGGCCTGAAATCAACTGTATCCTTGTTGATATCACTAAGCATCTCCATGGATATTTTGGCAAGCCTTGCCTCTGTATAACGATAGGCAGCAGCCGAATCACCGTCGCGCGAACCGAAATTACCGTGACCGTCGACCAATGTATGACGCATGGAAAAATCCTGTGCCAGACGAACCATAGAATCGTAAACAGCCGCATCACCATGTGGATGGAAACGGCCCAGAACATCGCCGACGCTCGTAGCACATTTTCTATACGGCTTATCAGGTGTGAATCCCTGTGTAAACATCGAATAGAGAATTCTACGATGAACAGGCTTAAGCCCATCCCTAACATCCGGCAGCGCACGATCTGAAATAACACTCATTGCATAATCAATGAATGACTTCTTCATTTCATCTTCTAGATCAATCGGAATTATCTTGTTATTGGGATTTTGGAAAGCAGCATCTACTGCTGCCTCTTTGAGTTTTTGCAGGTCCTTTTTATCTAAATTTTTCAAGTCCTGATTCTTGTCAAGCTCATCCGCCATTCAAGTACGTCCTCCTGTCATTACCGTTAACATCATTGTTTCTATTATATCATAAACAGCTCTTAAACGCTCGCTAAAGCAGTGGTGAAGCGTGAGGTTTTCCTGCTTTTCTGGGATATGCTGAAGGTGTCGATCCGGTTTTTCGAATCACTATCAAACTGCGCCGCATATCTGTTCCTGGAAGTGTGAATTCCTCAACTTTTTCCAGCTTACCAGAAAGCAGATGTATTGCCTTTCTAGCTTGCTTAAGCTCATCAGCAGCATCGCTCTTCATCGCGATGAAATATCCTCCCGGTCTGACAAAAGGCAGACAGTATTCACAAAGCTCCGGCAATGAAGCAACAGCTCTCGCAACAGCGATATCGAATCTGTCGCGATAACCTCTTCTACGGCCAGCTTCCTCAGCCCTGCCATGGATACATTCGACGCCTTCAGAACCGGCAGCGGCAGCTGCCTGCTCAAGGAACTTAACACGTTTTTGCAGCGAATCAAGTAGCACAAGTTTTAAATCAGGCTTACATATTTTTAGAGGAAGTCCAGGAAATCCAGCACCTGTCCCAACATCGATCATACGAAGACCTTGCTTATCAGGAAACAGCTCTTCGATTAGCGGCAATATCATCCAGCTATCGAGGAAATGACGAACCGCAACGTCTTCCGGCGAAGTCAGGGCAGTCAGATTCATGACCTGGTTCCACTCCAACAGCAAACTGGTATAAGCAAGTGATCTTTCAATCATTTCCTGATCGATTGCCATACCGGAATTCATGACCACTTCGGCAAAAGCCGATCTATAGTCGTCTATTGGCCTGATCGGTTCTGATTCCTTCATCACATTTTCTCCCTTTTTCTGCTCTCCAAATAAACGAGAAGAACTGAAATATCTGCAGGCGAGACCCCGGATATCCGGCTGGCCTGTCCAACAGAAATCGGTTTGATTCGTTCGAGCTTCTGCTGAGCTTCGATACGCAAGCCTTTTACCAGTTTATAGTCCAGCTCAGGCGGTAGAAGCTTAAGTTCATTACGGCGAAATTTATCGATCCTGCCAGCCTCAAGTTTGATATAGCCTTCGTATTTGACAGCAACTTCAACAGCATAAATGACAGCATCTGGCAGCTCCGGTCTGTTAGGATCGATCGGCGCCAGCGCCTGATAACTAATTTCAGGACGGCGCAGCAAATCGGCCAAAGACACACCGCTCTTGATCATCGTACTGCCGCTGGCTGCCAAAACAGCCTCCACCTCGGCTGATGGTCTAACTCTTGTCTGCTCGATCCTGGCTGTTTCAAGTTCGATCTGCTTCTGCTTGTTAAGATAAGACTGCCATCTATTATCAGATATCAATCCAATTTCACGGCCAAGCGGAGTCAATCTGGCATCAGCATTATCCTGCCTGAGCAGAAGTCTGTATTCAGCCCTGGAAGTCATCATACGATAAGGCTCCTGCGTGCCTTTTGTCACGAGGTCATCTATGAGGACGCCGATATAACCCTGTGACCTGTCAATAATGATTGGATCGAGACCATTAAGAGATCTTGCAGCGTTGATACCAGCGACAATACCCTGAGCGGCAGCCTCTTCATAGCCAGACGATCCATTGATCTGTCCCGCCATGAAAAGTTCATCAACAGCATGTGTCTCCAGAGACAGGTGCAAGCAGGTTGGATCAATACAATCGTATTCGATCGCATATGCACTGCGCATGATCTGAGCATTTTCAAGACCGGCAACTGAATGCAGCATTGACAGCTGTACATCCTCGGGCATACTGCTCGACAGTCCCTGAACATAGAGCTCACTAGTATTGCCGCCGGTAGGTTCAACGAAAATCTGATGACGCTGCTTATCCGGGAATTTCACATACTTATCTTCGATTGACGGACAGTAGCGCGGTCCTACACCCTCGATCACTCCACTGAACAGAGGTGATCGATCAAGATTGTCCATAATGACCGTTTTAGTCTGCTCACTCGTCCAGGATAGCCAGCATGGAATTTGCTTATCAACATCCAGAAGCGGCGCGTTTTCATTTTCATAAGAAAAAGCAGTAATTTTTTCATCGCCAGGCTGCTTATCCATGCGGTCATAATCTACAGTCCTGCTATTGATCCTGACAGGAGCTCCAGTCTTAAATCGAACGATCGGCAAGCCGAGATCACGCATCGAATCTGTAAGTCCTTTGGCAGGAAAAAGGCCATCAGGGCCGCCATCATAGATACATTCACCAATAATAATACGGCTGTCAAGATATGTTCCTGTCGCGATAATAGCAGCCCGGCATGGCTTGACAGCATGTGTCCTCGTCAAGACACCGACAATTCGCTCTTTACCATTTCGGCCTGACTGCTCCGTCAATAGTTGAATAATCTCGCCTTGAATCAGTTCCAGTCTCTCCTGGCGTTCAAGAATATCTTTCATCACTGCGGAATAGGCCCGTCGATCGATCTGCGCGCGCGGCGATAGAACAGCCGGTCCACGCGAGGCGTTGAGCATACGAAACTGCAGCATCGTCTGATCAGCAACGCGTCCGATCTCACCGCCCAGAGCATCTATTTCTCTGACCAATTGACCCTTCGCGGTGCCCCCTATATTGGGATTACATGGCATATTGGCCAGACTGTCCAAATTCATTGTATAGAGAGCAGTCCTCTGCCCAAGCCTCGCAGCAGCCAAAGCTGCCTCGCAGCCGGCGTGTCCAGCACCAATTACAACAATGTCAGACTCAGGTGTAAGCCATGCACCTTCAAGCTGAAGGGCTTCATTTATATTCATAAGTATTTCACTCCATTATCGACTTCTGTAATTATTTACCGACACAAAATCTTGAGAATATCGTCTGCACGATCTCTTCCGACACCGATTGGCCTGTAATCTCAGCCAAATGCTCGGCAGCTGACCTCAGGAGCATTGATACCAGGTCAAGTGTTAGTCCCTGTTCCATGGCTTGCTCAGCTTCTATTAGCCTGCGAACGGCTGACTCTGCTGCTTCACGGTGCCTGCTGTTAGTAATTATAACCGACTCACTGCCTTGGCTTCCCCTATCTTCATAGACCGAGCGAATGGTTTCTTTTATCTCCTGCAGGCCTTCACCGCTGATTGCGGAATAAGCAATAACTACGTCATCTGCAAACCCACGATCCAGCCAGGATGCCAGACTGGCACTATCGGGCAAGTCTTCTTTTCCCCGGATCAGCTTGACCGGCAGACCATTGGCACGCAATCGTTTGATCTCAGAAATCTCCTCTTCTATATCGGCAAAAGGCGGCGATATCAGCCAGATGACAAGATCGGCAGCCTCAATCGCACGACGGGCCCGCTCAACGCCAAGTTTCTCAACAGGATCGTTAG
>JAAYFZ010000396.1 GCA_012727965.1 Clostridiaceae bacterium | reverse complement strand
CTGTACCGAGAGTCCATCCGGATCGTAGACATAAAAATATTGTGTAGAATCCCCCGGATCCTGGATGGGCGAAGGATTCCAGCCTTGTTTTGTTGCTAATGCATGCTTCTCCTCAAGACTGTCTGCTTGAAAACAGATAAACATACCCTTGCCCTCAAATGTTTGTCCCCCTGGTATATTCAGAAGCTCCAGTTCTGTCTCGCCCTCGCCATTTGATAAAAATGCCAGCTCGGCAGGATCAGCTGTGAAACGGCGTGCGACCTTGAGATCAACTAGCATCTCATAGAAAGCAATTGATTTATCCAGGTCCTTAACGCGGACGGTGATGTGTTTGATATGCATTACATATACCTCGCTTTTTTTCATTACGGTGCCGCTTGGGCAAGCAATATGATTACTCGTTTTTGTAAACTAATGATATCACAAACACAAAAAAACTACCGTTGATCACTCATATGGTCAACGGCAGTTTAGAAAACTAACTACTTATAGTATTGGCTAGATCTTCCTTACGGGTTTGCCTTCAATATAGCCTCTGTATCCTTGTGGTTCTAGTTGAAAACGAGGACCGTCTTCTGATGCCCACTCATATCCATAAAGTTTAGGATCATAACGCTCAATCAGCTTCCATACGTTTTCGATTGCTTCGCCGAAGTTCTCATCTTCATATGGTTCGCTCTGAAAGATCATCATCGTGCAGGCTGGCATATCTATTAATTCATATCCATCCGGGATTTCACCTTTGTAGTCTGCAGGAACCTCGACTCCTTGCACATATTTCGATGTTCCTGGTTTGATCCAACTGTCAGGCAGCCAGAATCCAGCTGGCTCATATAATGCTTCCTTGACGCTGGTAAGCACACCCCAGACATCACAGCCAACCTCGTCACAGTAGGCAAAATAGTCTTCAGCCTTGCGTCCGCGCAGTATGATAGCACTCCTCTTGGGTCTTTCGATTATCTGGACAAATATACCCAGCAATTCATTATTTTCATTCATTTTCTCATCTCTCCTTATCCCAGTTTGTTTGTGAATTGGAAGCACCTTATAAGGCATAAATAAGGCGATCGGTTTTGGTTTTTGCTGATAGGGTTTGGGTGCAACACCGAATTGTTTGGAAAAAGCTCGTGTGAATCCTTCATGAGAGTCAAACAGATAATCAAGTGCGACATCAATGATTTTAATTTTTTCGCTGCCATCACGTAAATTGATCGCTGCCTGACTGAGTCTGCAAGCTCGAATATATTCAAATGGACTCCGGCCGGTGAGTTCCTTGAATATTCTGTCAGCATGCCATGGTGAGTAGCCAGCAGCGTCAGCCAGATTCTTCAGGCTGATCTTCTCATGAAGATGCTCGTCGATGAATACTTGCATCCGTTGTACAGCTTGTAACTTATTCAAATCTTCCATTTCTCACCTCTGACTTGATCATACTCTGTCCGGGAATGAGAATCTTGATCGTATTTGCTCATTTTTCAAGCGAGATCAACAGGGATGTAT
>JAAYFZ010000395.1 GCA_012727965.1 Clostridiaceae bacterium | reverse complement strand
TGATTCTCGCCGGCGGACAGGGATCGAGACTGGGAGCACTGACTAAACATATTGCAAAACCAGCCGTCTCTTTTGGCAGTAGATATCGGATCATTGATTTTCCCCTGAGCAACTGTACTAATTCCGGGATCGAAACAGTTGGCGTTCTCACACAGTATCAGCCTCTTGCACTTAATACTTATATTGGCAATGGTCATTCATGGGACCTGGACAGAAATAACGGTGGAGCATATATTTTGCCGCCATATCAGAGTTCTGCCAGGAGTGATTGGTATACGGGTACTGCCAATGCAATTTTTCAGAATATTGAATTTATCGAAAACTATGATCCCACTTATGTTTTGATACTATCAGGAGATCATATTTACAAAATGAATTATGCCAATATGCTCCGTAATCATATCAAGGAAGGAGCAGAAGCGACGATTGCTGTCTTCGAGGTGCCTTGGGAAGAAGCTTCTCGATTTGGCTTGATGAATGCCGATGAGACTGGCAGGGTCACTGAATTTGAAGAAAAACCCAAGAATCCGAAGAGCAATCTGGCATCAATGGGTGTTTACCTTTTCAATTGGAAATCGCTGCGACAGAAACTGATAGAAGATGAAGCTAATCCTAAGTCAAACCATGATTTCGGTAAAAACATCATCCCATCTATGTTAAAAGATGGCATGAAGCTGCAGGCATATAGATTCTGCGGCTACTGGAAAGATGTTGGTACGATTACCAGCCTATGGGAGTCCAATATGGATATTTTGGATAGGCCGGAGGAAATTAATTTCATGGACAGAAGCTGGCGTATATACAGCAGAAACCCTATCAAGCCGGCTCATTACATTTCAAAAGGAGCCAAGGTCATCAATAGTGCTCTCACCGACGGATGCAATATTTATGGAACTGTCGAGCACAGTGTTCTTTCCAACAGTGTTACAGTTGAGAAGGGCGCTGTTGTCAAGGATTCCATCCTGATGCCAGGTGTTACCGTCCGGTCAGGTGCCTATGTCAATAAATGCATCGTTGGATTTGAAACGATTATTGGCAAAAATGTTCAGGCAGGTGCTGATGTTGAGGCAGAGAGCAAGTATGTCAACAAAAAACTTTGCGAAGACGGCATTACAGTGTTTGAGCGAGGTCTGTGTATTCGCGAGGGTGTTAAGATACCTGGCAACTGTATGGTAGAACTTGCTGAAGGCGAAAAATCTGACGAAATCATTGAGTACTCCTTCAGAGTGCGCTGACAATAGATAATGGGAGGTAATTAGCCATGTTTATAAATGCAATGGGCCTGATTCTGGCTGACCATAAGAGAATAGTTCTAGGTGACTTAAGTAGACCGCGAGCACTTGCAGCTATGCCGATCGGCGGACGCTATCGAATAATCGATTTTATGCTGTCGAATATGGTAAATTCCGGCATTAACAGCGTCGGCGTAATAGCACTTAATAAGTATAAGTCGCTGATGGACCACCTTGGAACCGGTAGTTCCTGGGATCTTGACCGTAAGAAGCAGGGTCTGTCGCTTCTGCCACCATATATCAATTCGGTAAATGTTGAGAAGGGCGGCGAAGTCGATGACTTGACCGGACTGCTCAACTTTTTCCAGTCTAATAATCAGAAATATGTAATTCTGTCTGACAGCAATATAATCTTCAACAATACTTTCAATGAATTTGTCACCAAGCATGAAGAGTCTGGTGCTGATATGTCTATCATGTATAATCGCGACGGCATCAAATATGGCTCACCGAGTGTAATGCTCGACATAGACCGTAGAGGTTATCTGCGCGATATGATGATAAATCCGGCTAAACCTTCATCTACACGCTGTTCCCTGGGTGTTTTGATTTTGGATAGAGAACTGCTGATAGATCTGGTCGAAGAATCGATTGCCAGAGGAGAACATGACTTTTCGATTGAATATCTGTTGAAAAAATATGAGCAGTATAAAATCAAAGGGTTTGAGTATAAGGGCCTGACACTGAGAATAAACTCGATTCCAACCTATTTCTCTGCGACGATGAGACTGCTTGAAGAATCAGTACGCAAAGATTTATTCTGGTCTGGACTGCCAGTATATACAAAGGTAAAAGACGAAGCCCCGTCTCTCTACGCCGAGGGCAATGTTGTCGAAAACTCAGTGATCTCAGACGGCTGCAGTATCATGGGAGAAGTCAAGGACAGTATGCTGTTCCGTGGCGTTAGAATATCCAAGCATGCGAAAATAAAAAACTGTATCATCATGCAGGATGTTCATGTATCTGAGGGTGTTGAGCTTGAAAACGTTATAATTGATAAAAACTGCGTGATTAGACCGGGCATCAAATTACTTGGTCAGGCTGATTACCCGGTTGTTATCGGTAAGGGGGCGATAGTTTGAATATCCTGTTTGCGACATCTGAGCTTGCCCCATTGGCAAAATCAGGCGGCCTGGGTGATGTTGCAGGTGCTCTGCCTAGAAGCCTCCGGCAGCTTGGTCATGATGTACGTGTTATTATGCCTCTCTACAAGGTTATCAAGGATAAGTATGAGAGTGAGCTGCGTTTTGTCCGTTGGTCGATGATCAAGCTTGGCTGGCGTACTATGTACAGTGGTCTTCTTACCATGGATTTCAATGGCGTTCCGCTTTACTTCATAGATAATGAGTATTATTTCGGACATGACCAGCTCTATATAGAATATTCATTTGATATTGAGCGTTTCAGCTTTTTCCAGCTTGCAGTGATTGATGCCATGGGCATTCCTATGGGGTTTGAACCTGATATTCTTCATTTAAATGACTGGCAATGCGGTATGATTCCTTGTCTGCTTGATGCCAATTACAGACCGTATGGCAAACACGAACAAGTAAAAACTGTGTTTACTATTCATAATCTTAAGTATCAAGGGATACATGGACGAGAGAGAATTCTCGATTTGCTGGATATTCCTGAACGTTATCTGAATGAGAATGGAGTGCTTAAGGATGGTGCTCCCAATTTCATGAAGAGCGGTCTGGTTTATTCTGACAGGATCACAACCGTATCCCCCACTTATTCAAGCGAGATTATGACGGCATATTTTGGTGAAGGTCTTGATGGTGTTTTGCATGAGCAGGGCTGGAAGCTTAGCGGTATTTTAAATGGTATTGATACTGAAACCTATGATCCGGCAACGGACACGCAGCTTGCCGAAAATTATGACAGTGAGAATTGGCGTATCGGTAAACCTGCCTGTAAGCAGGCTCTGCAGGAAGAGCTTGGTCTGGCAATCAGACCGGATGTTCCTCTGGCTGCTATGATAACCAGACTTGTTGACCAGAAGGGGCTTGATTTGCTG
>JAAYFZ010000394.1 GCA_012727965.1 Clostridiaceae bacterium | reverse complement strand
TTGATAGTTAACAAATTCACATATAGGACAACCAGGCTCGATCAGATAGATCCTCTCAAAAAAATGCTTGAAGAGAATTTCGAGGTCATCTATCACACTGATCTGGTCGGAGAAGTCCTGATGAAAGGCTACAACAAGGCTACCGGTATAGATTTCATACTAGATCATCTCGGAAATCCTGATGAGGAAACTTACTCATTTGGTGACAGTCCTAATGATCTATCGATGCTGGCCAGAGCAGATCATGCGGTCGCCATGGGCGACGGCGACGCCAGAGCTCATCAGGCAGCCGAGTACATCACGACCTCACCGGACCACGATGGAATATATCTCGCGCTTAAGCATTATAAGCTGATCTGATCAGGCTACCACTTCAACGGTACGCATTGCCTGGATCGTTTTATCGATTAGCTCAGTTAACTCCCAGCCAAGCATTTCAGCACCCTGGCTGATGATTTCGCGCGAACAGCCAGCGGCAAAAGACGGAGTCTTGAACTTCTTCATGACTGACTTGACCGGCAGGTCATCGACACTGCCTGATGGTCTCATTTTGGCAACTGCGCCGATAAGTCCTGTCAGTTCGTCTGTCGCAAACAGAATCTTCTCCATCATATTTACTGGCTCTATATCGGAACAGATACCATAGCCATGGCTTACGATTGCACGAATAAACTCAGGGTCGAAACCTCTCTGCTCAAGTAATTCGCGCGTCTTGCTGCAATGCTCCTGTGGCCATTGCTCGAAATCGAGATCATGCAGTAGTCCGACCGCTTCCCAGAAATCAACACGCTCAGGGTCATACTCAGACGCGAAATGTCTCATGACGCCGGCGACGGCTTGAGCATGGTATATATGAAACTCTTCTTGATTATATTCTCTAAGCAGCTCTTCTGCTTGCTTCAGATCGGGAACTGTAGCCATAATTAATACTCCTTATACCGCTCAGCGAACCGGAATGATCTCTATCCAATAGCCATCCGGATCATTGATAAAATATAGCCCCATCGACTTGTTCTCATAGCAGATGCAGCCCATTTCCTGATGACGCTTGTGAGCTCCTTCATAATCTTCTGTTCTGACTGCAAGATGGATCTCATTATCCCCAAGATCATAGGGCTCCTTGCGATCTGCAAGCCAGGTCAGTTCCAATTCATACTGACCGATTTCATCAGTCATAAACGCAAGCTTGAAGCTGCCATCAGAGGCCTCCTTGATTCTCGATACCTTCATATCAAGTGCCTGTTGATAAAATTCCATTGATTTA
This sequence comes from Clostridiaceae bacterium, assembly GCA_012727965.1. Taxonomy (GTDB): domain Bacteria; phylum Bacillota; class Clostridia; order Saccharofermentanales; family UBA5734; genus JAAYFZ01. The sequence goes on along the minus strand of JAAYFZ010000394.1, from coordinate 3,812 downwards.
TCTAAATCAAGGACATTGAAATTTGTGTGTACCAGTTTAAACATAATGCTTCTCCACCTCTCCATATGCTACAATACTAATATATTTACTTATTCTCATCTTCTTGCTCAGTTGTGAGCTTATCAGAACACTGCCTGATTATTATTATTCAATACTAATTTGAGTGAGGTTGTTATGTCAAATTATACCGCAAATGATATGCCTAGATACTTGCGTATTGCTGTAGATATTGCTGAGAGAATTGCTACCGGCGAGATTCAACAAGGCACTAAGCTCAAAGGCAGATCAGTTCTTAGCTCTGAATTTCATGTCTCACCTGAGACGATTCGCAGATCGATGGCTATTCTGGCTGATATGAATGTTGTAAAAGTAAGCGCCGGCAGCGGCATCCGCGTGCTTGGTCAAGATCAGGCGATTCAGTTTGTCCGAAATTATCGCAGTGCAGCATCGGTCAAGGAAATGCGCGATGATCTGCACCGCAAGTTTGACGAAGTGGCAAGAGTGCAGGAGGAAGCTCGACAGCTCAGTGATAAGCTTCTGGAGCATTATCAATACAGGCGTGGAGATCTGATTGAGCCAGTTGAAATCCCTATGCCCACAGATTCACCGCTTATTGGTTTAAGTATCGGTCAGTGTCAGGTATGGCTACGGACAGGAGCCACCATCATCGGCGTAGTTAAACATAACAAAATTATCGTCTCACCTGGTCCATACTATGAATTCTCCGCAGATGACAAGCTGCTTGTCGTCGGAGACGAGGATGTTATTGAGAGAATGCGTTTATTCTTGACCGAAGAGCCCAATATTGATCTACAAGAGGTCAAGCTTTCTGAAAACTGATTCGCATCTGAAAAAACTCTATTTGCTCAATATTCTAATCTGCCCGCAAGACAATAAGTCAAGCGGGCTTTTACTTTTTAACACTTGTATACAAGTGTACAAGTATGCTAATATTGTTATGTCTCAAACAGCTTGTACCGGCGGCAGCTGTCTACCGGACCATAGAGGTTAGTTTATGAGTAGTTATAGCGTTGCGTCTCCGTATAATACTGAAACAATTTATCAGGACTTGCGCGAGGGGATCCTGTCCCTTAAGTACAAGCCAGGACAACTCTTAAGCGAGAATGCGATTGCTGCGGCCTATCAGGTATCCAGATCACCGATCAGAGCAGTCTTCTCGAGACTGGCAAATGAGAATCTGTTGATGATATTGCCGCAGAAGGGCTCATATGTAACCTTGATCGATTATGACTTCATCAGGGAAATCATCTATATGCGCACGCTGGTCGAACGCGATATTCTCAAACAGGCGGCTGCAAGCTGTGATGACAAACTGATAAAAAACCTTGAATCTAATCTTCGCAAGCAACATAGGTTAGCAGATCTTGGTAGTCGAGCCGATCATGAACGCTATTATCAGATCGATAATGAATTCCACCAGATTTGCTTCCGTCATGTTGGCAGAGACCTGCTCTGGCAAATTCTTCAGGAGCATCAGGTGCACTATCGCAGATTTCGCATGCTGGACATCTTGTCTCAGCAAATATTAAGCAAATTGGTCGACGAGCATGAATTAATTGCCCAGGTAATATCATCAGGCGATACCAACAAGTTGGACCAACTGATCGAAGAACATCTCGTAAATGGTCTGCATCGGATCGAACAGCTCGTGATGACTGAGCATCCAGATTATTTCTACAGCAGCAATAGCAATTAAAATACTGGCACAAGCAGAGCAATATTTTATAGGAGTGAAAAGATTATGGAAACAAGTATTATGACAAGAATCGCAAAATGCGGTATCGTACCGGTTATCGTACTAAACGATGCCAAAAAAGCAGTGCCCTTGGCACAAGCTCTTCTGGCCGGCGGAATCGATGTGATGGAGATAACCTTCAGAACAGCAGCAGCACGGGAATCGATCGAGGCAGTCAGCCGTGAAGTACCAGAGATACTGGTCGGTGCCGGTACCGTACTTAACAAAAAACAGATGGATGAAGCAATCGGTGCCGGAGCAAAATTCCTGGTTTCTCCAGGATCTGACAGCGAACTCATTCAGGCGGCTGCCGCAGCCGGCTGCCCACTTCTACCGGGCGCTGTTACCCCCAGTGAAATCATGGCCGGACTCAAGCTCGGCGTCAAAGTCTTCAAATTTTTCCCTGCTGAAAACTACGGCGGACTCGCCACACTGAAATCATTGGGCGCGCCTTTTGCCGATATATCTTTTGTGCCTACAGGCGGCATATCTGATAAGAATATTCGTCCTTACTTAGAAAATAAGCGAGTTATGGCCGTCGGCGGCAGCTGGATGGCACCCGCTGCACTTGTAGATGCTGGCGATTTCGTTGCTATTGAGCAATTAACACGTGATGCTGTCAAACTTCTGCGTAGTATCAGGGGGTAAATACTATGGATCTTAAGCTTAGAAGCAAACAAGATTGTATGTTTGATCAGATATCTCTGGGTGAGATCATGCTGCGGCTTGATCCGGGGGATAGCCGTATCAGAACTGCGCGTAGTTTTACTGCCTGGGAGGGCGGCGGTGAGTATAATGTCGCCCGCGGACTGCGTAAATGCTTCGGTTTAAGAACAGCAGTCATAACAGCGCTGGCAGACAATGATATCGGCTATCTGATCGAGGATCTGATCATGCAGGGAGGCGTCGATACACGCTTCATCAAATGGATGCCTTATGATGGCATCGGCCGCAGCGTGCGCAACGGTCTTAACTTCACAGAGAGAGGCTTCGGAGTCCGCGGCGCACTTGGCGTATCCGACAGGGCAAATACTGCTATTAGTCAGATGCGTCCTGGTGATATTGACTGGGATTATATTTTCGGTGAGTTGGGCGTACGCTGGCTTCATACCGGCGGTATTTTCGCAGCATTGTCGGAGACTGCTGCCGAAACCGCGCATGAGGCAGTTAAAAAAGCTCGGCAATACGGCACAGTTACCAGCTATGACCTCAATTACCGGCCATCACTCTGGCGTGATATCGGCGGCAAAGCGAGAGCTCAGGAAGTTAATCGCGAAATAGCGCGATATATTGATGTTATGATCGGCAATGAGGAAGATTTCACAGCCTGCCTCGGCTTCGAAGTCGAAGGTGGCGATGAAGATCTTAGCCAACTGCCGATCGAGGGCTATCGCCGGATGATCAACCAGGTATCCAAGGAGTATGACAATTTCAAAGTCATAGCCAATACTCTGCGAACTGTCCGCTCAGCCAGTTCAAATGACTGGTCTGCTCTGGCCTGGGCTGACGGCGAAATCTGTCAGTCGAGAGAATATCAACAGCTCGAGATCTTCGACCGTGTCGGCGGCGGTGATAGTTTCGCCTCCGGTCTGATCTACGGACTGATGACATATGGCGATGTCAAAACAGCTGTTGAATATGGCGCTGCTCATGGTGCATTAGCCATGACGACACCGGGAGATACCAGCATGGCAAAAGTCAGCGAGGTCGAAACTCTGATGCGCGGAGCCGGAGCCAGAGTGCAGAGATGATCAACACAAGCTTCTCTTGTGAATATCACAATAGAAGCTTTTTTCTTTTTTGCACTGTGCATAAATTTCTTGCTAATGCCTACAATTTATCGTAACACAAGGTACGAAATGTCGAAATATTCATAATTGAACGCGTTTCGAGCTCTTGAATCACCTTTTTTGTCACTAATACGATTGACAAAAATCTGTAAATACTGTTGACTAAAGTCAGAACAAGAAAGTATGAAGAAAGAGAATGAAGAAAACTAAAGAAAAGGAAGGTGTTTTCATGAAAGTATTTAATGTTGATGTAGAGTCTTTTGCCA
>JAAYFZ010000038.1 GCA_012727965.1 Clostridiaceae bacterium | reverse complement strand
GTGATTGATTTTTTACATGCTTTGACATTGACAGTCCTGGGTCAAGGCGTGAAAATGAATTAAATATCTGAGAAAGGCAGGATCATCCTGTGCAGCTTTCAAATGAAAATTACAATATTGCCGACAAACAAGAGATGACCCGAATAGCAATAGTAGGGCTTGGACTCATCGGCGGCTCGCTGGCCAGACGGCTAAGCGCACGCGGCTGTGCTGTAACGGCTTTTGATATTGATGCTTCAGCACTTGATGCAGCTTTGGCTCAAGGAGCGGCTGCTGACGGTGCAGTCTGGCCGCAGCAGCGGGCTGACGCAGAGCCTTCAGAGATTTCGACAACTGCCCATACCCTGGCAAAAGGCGAGAATTCAGATGTTTGGAGTTCTCTTGATCAGTGTGAGGTTGTTTTTGTTTGTACGCCGCCAGAATATGTTGCCGGTGCAGTTAGACTGCTCAGGTCTTTTACCAATGCAGTTATCACAGATGTGGCAAGTGTAAAAACACCTGTGATGAATTCAGTAGACGACCTGCGCTTCGTCGGCGGTCATCCTATGGCAGGTTCGGAGAAAACAGGTTTTGATAATTCATCAGAATCATTACTGGAAAACGCAGTCTATGTACTTTGTATTCCCTCCAATAGCAGTCTGCGAGTTCCTGAGCTTAAACGACTTGAACAGATAATAGCATTGACCGGTGCCTATGCCATGGAGCTAGAGCATGAGTCGCATGATCGTGCTGTCGCTACTATCAGTCATCTTCCGCATGCTGCGGCTTCGGCGCTCTGTTTGTTGGCGGCGCGCCAGGGCGATGATGTTTTGGCAAGACTCGCTGCTGGCGGCTTCCGTGATATCACAAGGATAGCATCTTCAGATTCGCGCCTGTGGGCTGCAATATCTCTGCAGTCAGGAGCTTCTCTGATCGAGCAGATAGATGGGTATATTGATCTGCTTGGTGAGTTCAGACAGGCCTTATCAGCAGCTGACCGTGCAGGGCTGGAAAGATTTTTCTATCAGGCTTCCTGGTACAGAGAGTCGCTGCCGACAGACGGCAGAGGGGCGCTTTCTGCTCAGAGTTCACTCAATGTTTATGTCAATGATCGCCCTGGTGAACTTGGACGTATCACTACATTGCTTGGCGGAGCAGGAATCAATATCGTTAATATCAGGATCAGAGAATTTCGTGCTTATGAGGGCGGATGTCTGCAGTTATTGCTGCCTGACAGTAGTCAAGCTGTTCGAGCAGCCTGGCTGCTCAGAGAGGAGGGCTATGATTGTGACTGAAGATAAATATGGTCTCGTCGGCCATCCGCTGGGGCATAGTCTGTCACCCTGGATTCATCAGAAACTTATGTCACATGCCGGACTGGAAGCGACTTATGAGCTGCTTGACATCAATCCGCAGGATTTTTTGCAGGATATGCCTAAGCTCCTCAGTCATTACAGAGGACTAAATGTGACCATACCCTATAAAGAGAGAATAATTTCTCTTCTGGACAGTTTGGATAATCAAGCCTCATCTTTACGCTCTGTCAATACAGTTCTGAACGGAAGAGGCTAAATACTGACAGGGAGGGCTTCCTGAGCGATGGCCCCGTGCTCTATGACCGCAGCATTATGATTTTGGGTGCAGGCGGCGTTAGCAGGATGCTTGCTTTTGCCGCTGCCGGTGAGAGGGCATCAAGGATCGTCATCTGGGCAAGACGCACTGAGCAAGCGAAGTCATTGGCTGATGATGTGCTGCAGGTTTGGCCAGATAGGCGTGTTGAGTACATTGCTGACCCTGATGAACTACCCGGACGCAACTGGGTCGTTCTGCATGGCACTCCAGCTGGCATGTGGCCAAATACAGGCACTTTGCCGCTTCCTGAGAAAAGCATACACCTGTTACTGACAAAAGCAGCTGAGTTATACGATACTGTCTACAATCCGGTCGCGACCAGGCTGGTACTGCTGGCAAGATCAGCAGGTGTTCCTGCACAAGGCGGTCTGGGCATGCTCTTCGGACAGGCCGTGGCCGCGCAGAGACTTTGGAATCCCCAAGCTGAGTTTGAGGATGAGTTTCTGATTCAGGTAAGAGATTCGCTGGCAGCTGCTGTCTATACACAGTTCCCGCTTTCTATCGTATTAACTGGCTTCATGGGAAGCGGCAAGAGTACTGTCGGTGCATTGCTCTCTGAATATACAGGCTTGCCGCTGGTAGATCTGGATAGTGAGATCGAGAAAACGGCCGGCAAGAGCATCAGTGATGTTTTCGCTCAGGACGGAGAAGCTGCTTTTCGTGATCTTGAACACGATATGCTGGCAGCTTGTCTCAGACGAGGAGACAGTCAGATTCTGGCGACCGGTGGCGGTGCGCTTACTGCAGAGAGAAATATCGATCTGGTCAGGAGTAGTCCGGCCCTGACAATATATCTGAACGCCACGCTTCCTGAGATCAGGCGGCGTATTGGCCGGGGACAGAGCAGACCTCTCTGGCGGGATGATCAGAGCGAGGAGCTGCAGAAATTGTATGATCGCAGGCAGGGCATATATAGCTCTGTTGCAGATAGAAGTATTTCAGCTGATCAGGATCCTGAACAGCTGGCGGCGGCTCTTGCTGCCGATCTAGGATTTGGAGGGAAGATAAAATGATTCTTGTACTAAAACAAGGTACGACCAGAGAAAAGGTTGATGACATATGTAAATGGCTGTCAGACAGCTATGGCGTTCAGACTAGTCCGATCTTCGGAAGCGGCACAACTATTATTGGTCTGGTAGGTGATACCTCGGCCATTGAACTTGAAGCAGTTGAAATGCATGAGGCTGTTGAGCGTGCGATGAAGGTCCAGGAGCCTTATAAGCGTGCTAACAGGAAATTCCATCCGGACGATACACTGATCAAGGTAGGCGGTGTTGAAATAGGTGGAAATAAGATATGTATCGCAGCCGGTCCCTGCTCAGTTGAATCAGAAGATCAGATAAAAATGGTAGCTGATATGGTTCGTGACAGCGGGGCTGCTCTGCTGAGAGGCGGAGCATTCAAACCCAGAACATCACCTTATGCATTTCAAGGACTCAAGGCAGAAGGTCTCATGTATATGAAACGTGCACGTGAGAGCTCAGGATTACCGGTCGTATCTGAAATAACAAATCCGGCCCAGCTTGAGCTGTTCATGGAATTTGTCGATATGATACAGGTCGGTACACGAAATATGCAGAATTTTGAATTACTAAAAGAGCTCGGTCGTGTGCGCAAACCGATTCTGCTCAAACGTGGCTTTGCCAATACGATCGATGAGCTTCTGATGTCTGCCGAATATATTATGAGCGGCGGCAACCAGGACGTTATTCTTTGTGAACGAGGTATCAGAACATTCGAAACCAGTACGAGAAATACACTTGATATCAGCGCTGTCCCGGTTCTCAAGAGCAGAACACATCTGCCGGTTTTTGTTGATCCGAGTCATGCCGGCGGAATCGCCTGGCTGGTAGAACCACTGGCAAAAGCCGCCATAGTAGCAGGTGCTGACGGTCTTATCATTGAGGTTCACAATGATCCCAAGCATGCGCTCTCAGATGGTCAGCAGTCGCTTACGCCTGAGGATTTCAAATCTCTAGTTGGTAGATTAAGACCAGTAGCGGAAGCTATTGGACGCAGTATCTAATCAGGAAGAAACATAGCCTGCCTAAGAGGCAGGCGGATGGGAGACACAATATGCCGGAATTGATTGCTAATACAGCAGGTGGAGATTATCCGATCACAATCAGAAAAGGTGCCCTGCATAAAACAGGTCAGATAGCAGCTGAAGTCTGCCGCGGCAGAAGGGTCTGCATTGTAAGTGATGAGAATGTCTGGCCATTATATGGTGAGACGGTCTCCCAATCACTGGCACAAGCCGAATTCACAGTGTTTAAGGCATTGGTTCCGCCTGGTGAGACCAGCAAATCCTTTGAACAGCTGCTTGCTCTTTATGGCAGCTTCAGTGAAGCAGGTATTAATCGTGCTGATCTGATCGTTGCCCTTGGCGGCGGTGTGGTCGGAGATCTGGCAGGATTTGCTGCCGCTACCTGGCTTAGGGGAGTAACACTTATTCAAATACCTACAACACTATTGGCTCAGGTAGATTCATCGATCGGCGGCAAAACAGCTATAGATCTGCCCTTCGGCAAAAACCTCGCCGGTGCATTCTATCAGCCGCGGGCAGTTGTGATGGATCCTTCAGTTTTGAGGTCTCTTTCACGTTCGCGTACCGCTGACGGAATGGCAGAAGTGATCAAATATGGACTTATCCGTGACTTAAGTCTGTTTGAGCAGATAGAGAGCAAGACCTTTGATCTCGAGTGGGTGCTGGAACGTTGCGTTCGAACCAAGATAACAGTAGTTTCCAACGATGAGCGCGATACCGGTGAGAGGATGCTGCTCAATTTTGGACATACAGTTGGCCATGCCATTGAGAAGGCAACAGACTACTCACGTTATACACATGGGGAAGCAGTGGCGATCGGTATGGTTGCAGCAGCTCGCGTAGGTGAGAAGCTAGGTGAAACACCTGCCGGTACAGCTGACCGGATAATAAAAGTTCTTGAGAGCTATAAGCTGCCTGTATCAACTGACTTGCCGCTTGAGGATATCCTGCCGGTGATCGCATCAGATAAGAAAAATATGGGATCACGTCTCTATTTCGT
>JAAYFZ010000393.1 GCA_012727965.1 Clostridiaceae bacterium | reverse complement strand
TTCATAAACACATATACTTCTCTCTGCGGCCATGCCTGCAACCTATGTTCTGACAGAATAGTAATTTTCTGATTATTATTCTACCATTTTTCCTTGACCATAGTCGGCAAAAAAGCGATTATATATATAAATAGCTTCACAAAAGATGAGGCAAAAATACCCTGTCTGCGGCAAATCGGTCGTTGGCAGAAACAATGAGTGGATCAAATCTACAACACAACGGAGGTATTGAAAATGACAGAAACGATTTTCCTGGCTTTGACAGGTGGTCTGATTGGACTTCTGATTACAGCTGCCGTCATAGTTCTTCTGCTGTTCTGGCTCGCAGGAACCTATAACAGCTTCATCAAAAAACGCAATATAGTTGATGAATCATTCTCAACTATGGATGTCTACCTCAAAAAGCGTTTTGACCTCATTCCAAATATCGTTGAAACGGTAAAAGGCTACGCTTCTCATGAGAAGGAAACTCTTGCTCAGGTCGTAAAAGCCAGAAGCATGATCAGCGAGGCTTCAACACCGGAACAGAGACTAGCCGGTGAAAACGCACTAACCGGAACACTGCGCTCACTCTTTGCTGTAGCAGAGGCCTATCCCGATCTGAAAGCAAACACTAATTTTATGAATTTACAAAACCAACTGACCGATATCGAAAATGATATTGCTCAGTCCAGAAAATATTACAATGCCTGTGTCAGAGATTTCAACATCAAAGCCGAGTCTTTTCCCAGCAATATAATCGCTGGTATGTTCGGCTTCAAGAAGTTCCCGATGTTCGAAGTTGAGAACGAGCAGGAAAGACAGAATGTGAAGGTTCAATTCTAATTATGGCAAGCACAGCATATCAAGGCTGCGGCCAAAATAAATCAGGCAGGAGATTATTGATAGCGGTCACTATGGCCGTTGCTATTCTCCTGCCTTTTATCTTCGATAACGTGGTCGTCTCAACAGGGGTTGATGCCGCAGCAGACAGTGGCTATGTTATTGAAAATATGCAGGTTAATATCGAAGTCACAGACAAACATGTCTACAAGGTCAACCAGAATATTGATGTCAATTTTCTGATGGATAGCCGCGGCATTTTTGTCCATACCCCTTATCTTATGAATGTTAGTCTGCCTGGTGCGGAAGAAACCAGATACAAGGCAAGCGTTCGCCGGATACGCGTACCAGGCTACGAAACTGAAGAGTATACAGAGGACGGTAGTCAGGTAATCAGGATAGGCGATCCTGATATCTATCTCAGCGGCCGCCATTCCTATTCCGTTGGATACTGGTTTGATATCGGCATGGATCATTCAGAGACTGCTGATTTCCTCTATTACAATATTGTCGGTCCGCAATGGACTACTAATATGGAGCAGGTCAGCTTCACTATAACAATGCCACATGATTTCGATCCGGCCGGTTTGAACTTCACTGTCGGTTCCTACGGCAGTGAGGACAATACCCGTGTAGACTACTCAGTCAACGGCAGAACGATCAGCGGAACAGTTCCCGGAGGCCTTGGCGCTTTTGAAGGACTGACAGTCTATCTTGAATTGCCACAGGGTTACTACACAGGCGCCAAACACAATTATTTCATTGATATTCTGGCGATACTGCTCTCACTGGCAGCGCTGATTCTGGTCGTAGTTCTCTACATACGCTTCGGCCGTGATCGCTATGTGCCTGAGACTGTCGAATTCTACCCGCCCGATAAAATTGATCCGGCACATGCCGGCTATCTGGCTGATGGTGCAGCAGATAGCAAAGATATGATCGCGCTCATTATGTATTGGGCCGACTTAGGCTATCTGAATATAATCGAAGAAAATAAAAAAATCGCATTGCGTCGACTCAGGGAACTACCGGAGAGCAGCCCTAAATATCAGCTGACGATCTTCAATGGTATTTTCTCAGCAGGCGATTATATAACACTAAACTCGCTGAAGGAAAAATTCTACACCACTATGACCACCGGCAAAAGCCAACTGCAGGGAGCTTATCAAGACAAAATCATGGAACCTTCAAGTCGAAAAGCACAAGGTGGCGCAGTCATACTCGCAGTTGTGCCTCTGATAATTTCAGTTGTCAGGACACTGCTCTCAAGACCATTTGACACTATTGAGCTCGTATTTATCAGCGGCGGACTCTGTCTGGGTCTGACTCTGTTCTGGCAGGCTATCCTGATAAATAACAGAATGCGCTGGAGGATCAGGTCGAAGGTAGGCAGAATTTTCCCGATATTGGGAGCTGTAATCATGCTGCCGATACTCTACTTGCTCTTCTTCCTGGCTGTTAAGGATCTCTCAAGAGATCCTCTGGGATCGACTATTATATCGATTCTCTGTTCACTGGCGATTATCCCTCTGGCAGTCATTATGGATAGACGAACGGCAAAAGGCCAGGAACTCTACTCCCGCCTGATGGGCTTTCGGAGCTTTATGCTCAGAGCTGAGAAGGGAAGGATCGAAGCACTGGTTCAGGATAATCCGTCATACTTCTATGACATATTGCCCTATGCATATGTGCTCGGCGTATCTGACAAATGGGCGAAGAACTTCGATGGTCTGGCGATTCAGCCACCGACCTGGTATTACACTGACACCATGTCTACCTTCACTGTTATGCATTTCGCAAATCAGATGAACAGGACCGCAAGTGATATGAACCGCGTTATGATCTCGCAGCCAGCATCAAGCTCAGGCGGAGGCGGAGGCGGCTTCGGAGGAGGCGGTGGCGGCTTCTCCGGCGGCGGCTTCGGCGGTGGCGGCGGCGGACGCTGGTAACACAACAAAAAACTCTCACAACAGACATATTTGTATTAAAAAAGAGCTCTTGGACAATACCGTCTGAGAGCTCTTTTCACTATACTTCCAATTATGCACCAAAGAGCAAAAGCTGCCCGCCCAATCATGCGCCAAAGAGTAAAAGCTGCATAGTCATATTGGCGACCATTCGTAGAG
>JAAYFZ010000392.1 GCA_012727965.1 Clostridiaceae bacterium | reverse complement strand
CGCCTATTACAGTCGGTGTAGCCATAACAACGGCAGCTGCATCAACCAGATCGGTGATGAAATGACCTGTTTCAAGAGATAGAGAATCAGGTTCCGCGCCAAGATTTCTGCAAACTACTGACAGACCCTGCTCGGACAGTTTAACCGTAAGGCGTTCTACCATGACCTTTGTGCTGTCGTGCATGCTGACATAGGGTATTGCCACCAGATTCTTAACACCATCACCTGTCCAGCGTTCATAACGACGTAAGATGATATCAGGATCATACCAGACAGGGCCATGCGAAGGCGCGATCATTTTCGGAGCGAGTTCACGAACGCGTTTTACATGTTTCGCAACATGCGATCTGTATGGCAGCATGATTTCGGCAAAATAATTCTTGGCTGCCAGACGCTGCTCAGCGCTTGAAGTGGAAAATGCTTTGGAGGTTGCATAATGTGAACCGAACAGGTCACTGGAAAACAGAATATTATCTTCCTTCAGGTGAACCATGTAATTGTCCGGCCAATGAGCAAATGGAATCATTATAAAAGACAAGGTTTTGCCGCCAAGCTCGATCGTATCGTTCTCGGTTACTACTGTCATCTTATCTTCAGGTATATGCAGATGCGTATGCATCAATTCTTTCACTTTTGCATTAGTAATGAATTCGACCTCAGGATATTTACACCTGACAGCTTCAGCAGAACCTGCATGATCCTGCTCAGTATGGAGATTGATCAGATAATCCAATCTCTTAACACCGGCCTCTTCAAGATTATTAAGAAGAACCTCTGTTTTTTCGGGGTCAACGGCATCGATCAGAGCAGTCTTCTCAGAGCCAAAAATCAGATATGAATTATAGGTCGTACCATGAGGTGTAGGCATCAGACAGTCGAAAAGTTTTCGATCGGGATGTGAAGCGCCGACCTCGAATACTTGTTCACTGATTGCTAGAACTGACATTTTACTCTCTCCTTCTAGGAAATCATACGCCTCCCGGCTCAAGGCCGGAAGGCATCATGAAAAAAGTCAAATAGATCACTGGACGAAGAAATTACTCTTCGCTGAATTCTTCCTTGCTAGCGCCGCAAAGAGGGCAGACCCAGTCTTCTGGAATATCATCAAATGATGTACCAGGAGCTACACCGTTATCCGGATCACCCTCTGCAGGATCATAGACATAACCACATAGATTACATACATACTTCTTCATTAGTCAAAGCCTCACTTTCTAAAAATTTACTTTTGACAGTGAATTCTGTCTCACGTGCTATTATAACGTTATATTCTCATCATGACTAGCAGGTTAACAGGCTTTGTATTATTTACTCATGTACTTTTTGACATCCAAGTCATCAATAAGGAAGCGCGAGGCTCCTGCCTTTTTTTGCCAGTTTCTCTGAGAAGCGATAGAGAACTATTCTTCTTCCGATCACTTGAACAATGTCAGCATCAACGGCCTCAGCAAGTTTATCGGCGATCTCTCTTATTGGATCAGCAGCTGTTTTCAGTACATTGATCTTGAGCAGTTCATGTGTTGTCAGGATCTCATCCAGACCGGTCACGATCTCAGAGTCTAACTCACCCTTACCTATATGGAACTGGCAAGGCATATCATTTGCTTGAGCTCTTAGCCAAGCTCTTTGTTTACTGTTTATCATAGCATTACCTCATACAATCCTTGCTATTAGCTTATGCTGTCAACAACGCGACAGCTGCTTAGTAGATAAATTCAAACTCCAGATCATGAAGCGCAACCAAATTGCCTTCCTGAACACCGGCTTTTTCCAGAGCGCTGATGACACCCTTTTTGCGGATAAGCCTCTGGAAATATTGTAATGATTCGCTATCCTCAAAATTAGTTGAATCAACCAGATTCTCGATCCAGTTGCCGGTAACTCTGAAGACACCATCAGCAACTACTATCTGGAAGAGTTCTTCTTCCTCATATTTGAACAGAGCTTCTTCCTCAACTGTATCGACAAGTATGGTCTGCGGCAGTTGACGAACCATAGAAGCAACATGCTCTATCATCGGTCTTACCTGTTCATTTATGGCAGCGCACATTGGGAATACTGCGAAGCCTCGCTCTGAAAGAGTTTTGCTAACCTGTTCAATATGCTCATCATCAGCCATATCGATTTTGTTGAGCGCGATTACCTGCGGTCTGGCAGACAGTCCGGGATGATATGCCTCAAGCTCAGCATTAATATTGTCGAAATCTTCGACAGGATCACGGCCTTCGCTTCCAGATACATCGATTACATGAATCAGCATTTTGGTTCTCTCGATATGACGGAGAAAAGCCAACCCCAGACCCATGCCAGTATGTGCACCATCTATAAGACCTGGTATGTCAGCGACAACGAAGCTGGTATCATCTACTGCCACAACCCCTAGATTTGGCTGTATCGTCGTGAAATGATAATCAGCTATTTTCGGTCTGGCAGAAGAAATTACGGATAACAGAGTGGATTTTCCTACATTTGGATAGCCCACTAGTCCGACATCAGCCAACAGCTTGAGCTCGATCATCAGATTGAAATCTTCACCTGGCTCACCTGCTCTCGCAAAATTAGGAGCCTGTCTGACACTGTTGGCAAAATGGATATTGCCCTTGCCGCCGCGTCCGCCGCGCGCAATTGTGGCCTGCTGTCCTGGCTCAGCAAGATCTGCAAGCGTTCTTCCCGTTTCTGCGTCCTTTATCAATGTGCCTACAGGGACAGGTAAAATCAGATCCGTTCCGCTTTTGCCATAGCATTTGCGTCTTCCGCCTTTTTCACCATCTTCTGCTGCATATTTGCGTTTGAAGCGAAAATCCTGGAGCGTACTCCTGTTTTCATCTGCATAAAATACCACACTGCCGCCGCGTCCGCCGTCTCCGCCGTCCGGACCGCCATTTGGTACATATTTTTCCGTATGAAACGAAACCATGCCATTGCCGCCATTGCCGGCTCGGACATAGACTTTGGCACTATCAATAAACATGGCCTCAGCCCTCCTTGTTAATAATTGTATGATGGAAAAAGAGCCCGGCCAAATTGTAAGTCCATGGCCGGACCCTCCCATCTAGACTCTGTCAACAAAATGCAGATTACTCAGCGGGATAAACGCTGACCTGCTTCTTATCACGACCTAAACGCTCGTATTTAACTTTACCATCGATTAAAGCAAATAGAGTATCGTCTGATCCGATTCCTACGTTGTTTCCAGGATGAACCTTGGTTCCACGCTGTCTGTACAGGATATTACCTGCGATTGCCAGCTGACCATCACCCTTTTTTGCGCCCAGACGCTTCGATTCTGAATCACGTCCATTACGAGTGCTGCCAACACCCTTCTTATGAGCCAGAAGCTGCAAATTTACCTGAATCATGCCAATGCACCTCCTTCAGTAGTAGCTTTTGTTTTTTACTGTTACATATTCTCTGCCATAACTGCTGCTGATCTGTTGACACCCAATATCCATCGAACCCATGAGGGCTGAGGCTTTGACTCGCTGTTCAGCTGACAATTTGACTGGATCACCGATGTCACAATATATATCACCATCATCAAGTCCATAGTCCGGTTCGAGAGAGGCCAGTTCCTGCAGACTGCCAATTACAGTCTGGGCAATCGCTGATACGCCTGCGCATATGATATCCTGACCGGCTTCTGCCTGCCCTGCATGTCCATATGCCTCGAATCTGCTGATGAAACCATCTGGCTGACGATAAATAGTTACTGTAATCATTTATGACCCTCTGCCGGCAGTTGTGCTGCCAGCGGATTTTGTATCATAAGATCAAACCGTAATTTTGTTGATCTTGACACGAGTATAGGGCTGTCTATGACCCTTTCTTCTTCTGTAGCCTTTTTTAGGCTTCATTTTGAAGATAACGATCTTTTTCTGTTTACCCTGTTTGACGATTTCAGCCTCAACTGCAGCACCTTCTACTGTAGGTGTCCCTGCCTTGAGTCCATTATCATCGGAAACAGCCAGAACCTGATCAAATGTTACGGCATCACCAGCTTCACCGACGAGCTTTTCAATGAAAATCTCATCACCTTCTGAAACACGGTACTGTTTGCCGCCTGTTGCGATTACAGCGTACATATCTTTTCCTCCTGTATACAGTCTCGCTGCCTCAGGCATGCATAAGCAATTTAGGAGCCTGGGCCATGCGGTCACCGAAACATAATATCATCGTAATATCGGCATGTCAATTAAAACCAGTGAAATGACTGATGATTGAAATCCCATTTAACATTAGCCAGGCTCCAGCCGGCAATGTTAGCCAGATCCTACAGCCGGCACCACTCAAGCGGCGAACAGTAATCCTGGCAGCTGTCAGCAGCAGTAATCCGGAAAACAGCCAGATTAGGCTATCATATGGTACAGCAGCAAAAACAAGAGATTTAATCATTAAGTACAGAGCCGCGGCACCTATACATAGCCAGAACAATCCGGACAATATCCTGACGACTGAAGTTTTCTCTAACTGATTATCAGCAAGACCAAGGCGTGCATCAGGGATAAGCAAAATCATAATGATTACCAGCACAAGTGCTGTTATCCACCAAGATGCAGTCAGCAGAGGCAGAAGTCTTATCGCATTAAATATAATTATAATAACTACTAAAAACGCCATAATCATAATGATACGCAGTGTAAGTAAAATACTATGGTCATGCCTGTCAAGAAGTTCATCAGGAGAATACTGCTCATGTTCCTCTTGAATCAGTGCCTCTTGCTTATTGGTCAGGTCATCGATACTTAATTGTGGCTGTATTGCTTTTTGTTCACGGGCAAGTCTCTGTGAAGTTACAGCTGACACGGCTATTCCAGAAATCAGAGCTGTCAGTATCAGAAGAATCAATGACAGCGGCATCATAAACCACTGCATTCTCAGCGCGTCAGCAGATTGTTTTATGCGTTCTGCAGCCTGCTCTGAATGACCGTCAATAATCGATTCTATGACAAGTTCTGCTGTGATCGAATCAATGTAACTGGCACTCCAACCGTATTGATCGAGTAATCCGGAATCAAGCAAGGCAAGCTTCGAGCTGCCATCAGAAGATCTGATTACAGATACAGAAGATCCTGGATAAGTGAGCTGTCCCGGGAATAACCAGGCATCTTCATTGCTGATCCGTTCATACAGAGAAGCTGCTTTGTTTTTGTCAGCATTCGTATGGTAGATCATCATGGATTTATCCTGTGGCCAGCGAAGAGATAAAGAGGCGGCAAAATCCTGCCAGTCAGAGAAGTATTTCAAATCCCTGAAATCCGGTAAAATCACCAGATCAGAATCCTCCCAGGCTAGTGACAACTCGACGGCCAGATCAGGCTCAATGCCTGAACTTATCAGCCATACCCTTCCCTGTTCAAGTGCACGATCCTGCTTCCAGTTATGCCAGCTGCTGATGACTTTTGAAAAGCTGTTTGCTCCAGCATCTGAATCAAGCACAATTTCATAAACTGGCATTCCAGCTCGTTCCAGAGAATACGATAACCATCTGTTTTGCAGCTTGGCCGACTGATCACTGCGATAGTTTATAATCACTACTGATGCTGAACCGCTAATTCTATCCGCTTGTTCTGACTTATAACCGCCGGAAAACAGAAGAAATACTGCTGCGGTCAAAACGGCCAGAGCAGTAACGGCTACTGCAACAACTGGAATAATCTTGCTGCCAAATCTATTGCTAATTTTTCTGTCCATTGTCACCCCTGCTGTCCAGCATTATATCTTGCAGTCTTCACAGCCGCATGCCAACAGCGTATTTTCTCAGCTGAATCAGTTTGTTCCATTTGAGGATTAAAAACACGGCTGCTTCTGCGAATTGAAACAAAAGCTTCCTGGTCAGGCCAGAGCCCTACAGCTATTCCTGCAAGCCCTGCTGCTCCGAGCACAGTAGTCTCAGTAATCTCCGGACGATCTACCGGAACCTGGCTGAAATCTGCCTGAAACTGCATCAACAGATCACTAACACTGGCACCGCCGTCAACACGGACTACAGGTATATCGAAACTGCTCTCACTACGCATAACATTAAGAACATCATTACTCTGCAAGGCTATTGCTTCTAGAACAGCTCTGGCGATGTGCTCACGGGAGCTGCCCCTTGTAAGTCCGGTTATTGTACCTCTAGCTTCCATGTCCCACCAAGGAGCTCCCAAACCGGTAAAAGCCGGCACAAAACATACGCCACCGGTATCACTTACTCTTGCGGCCAGTTCATCGCATTCAAAAGAACGTCTGATGATGCCAAGACCATCTCGCAACCACTGTATTGCTGAGCCTGCGTTAAAAACACTGCCCTCGAGAGCATAATACACTTTATCACCTATTCCCCAGGCAACAGTTGTAAGCAGACCACTCTTACTTGCAACGGGCTTCTCACCCGTCTGCATTAAGAGAAAACATCCTGTTCCGTAAGTGTTCTTGACCATACCTTCACTAAAACAACCCTGACCAAACAGAGCGGATTGCTGATCTCCTGCGATGCCTGCAATCGGTATGCCGCCGGGCAGAATGCTCTCATCCACATGTCCGACAACACCTGATGAAGGTACGATTTCTGGCAGAATGGCAGCAGGAATTTGGAACAGCTCCATCATTGTGCTATCCCACTGCCTAGTATTTATATTCATCAGCATCGTTCGTGAAGCGTTGCTAACATCAGTTACATGTTTCAAACCAGCAGTCAGCTTCCATACCAGCCAACTGTCTATTGTTCCAGCCAACAGTTCGCCTTTTTCAGCTCTTATTCTGAGCGCCGGATCCTGTTCAAACAGCCATTGCCACTTGGTAGCTGAAAAATAAGCATCAGGAACCAGACCAGTCGTTTTTTGTATATCTTCACTATAGCCATTATCGATCAGTCTCTTAACCAGAGGTGCGGTACGTCGGCATTGCCATACTATGGCAGGCGCAACTGGTCTGCCGCTTTTGCGATCCCAGAGCACAGCTGTCTCTCTCTGATTAGTCAGGCCGACAGCAGCAATCTCCTCGATTTTGATACCCGAACTATCAACAGACTGAAGTAAAACCTCAAGCTGTGTATGCCAGATATCTTCAGCATCATGCTCGACCCAGCCAGGTTGAGGATAATGCTGGCGGAAAGATTTTTGCGCAGAACCGACTACTTTTCCATCTGCTGAAAAAATAACTGCTCGACAGCTGGTAGTCCCCTGATCCAAAGCCAGAATGTATTTTTTCTCAACTATTGTTGTCATGATGAATTTAAGCTGCTAATACATTGCAAATAATGAATGTATAACTGCCTTCCTCCTCTCATTATCTCAGGAATATCTCCAGACATTGAAATTATAGCATAAAAAACGCAGACCTCAGTGTGTCGAGGTCTGCGATATTGATTTGCAAATGTAGCTGAAATTTGGATTTAAGCAGCTAGCTTAATCACGCTCTCAGCATTCAATTATTATTATTCTGCAGGTTCTTCCACCGCGTCCACCGCGGGAGCCTCTACTGTGGGAGCCTCCTCTGGGGCTGCTTCTTCCGGAGCAGGCATGGCTATGGTTGGACCTGTTTCATTAACTTGCTGAGCTTGCAGATCAAGAGCTTCCTGATACTTCTTCATTACTTCAGTTGATAACTTCTCTCTGAACTCTGAATTGATCGGGTGAACAATATCTTTGAATTCACCGTCCTGTGTTTTTCTGCTAGGCATGGCAATGAAATAACCGTTGTTACCTTCAATAACCTTTATATCATGCACTACGAATGAATGATCAAAGGTGACAGAAACAATTGCTTTCATTTTACCCTCGTTACCCATTTTGCGAATGGTTATGCTTGTGATTTCCATGTAGATTCCTCCATTCTTGTTATGTTTTAACAGTATTCTGTTCGAACGGGTACAGGTTTTAGGCTATTTTCACCAATGTTCCTGACACCATTATAGCACTAATAATTCTGTTCGAAAGTACAGTTTTTGTTGATCCAAGTGTCCTGCTATCTGTTTTTAATGCTGTCGACCCTACAAACTCGAACTATGGTGCATGTTTTGCTTATATGATAGAATACAGGAATGCAATTTCAAAGGTGGTATGTTACAGCATGAACAAATTAATTGTAAATAACTTAATAGATGAACCTCTGGATTTCAAACTAAAAAGAGGAAGTAGAATATTTTTTATAGGTATAGGCGGCATCAGTATGAGCGGCCTGGCTGAGCTTGCAGCAGCAGAGGGCTATGAAGTAGCTGGTTCTGATATGAATGCCGGACCTAGAACAACTCATTTATCTGCTTCAGGGATGAAGGTCTACAAGGGGCATGATGCCAGTCATATCGATAATTTCGCACCTGACCTGGTTGTCTATACAGCTGCGATTCCAGATTCCAATTCAGAGCTTATCCGTGCAAAAGAGCATAACCTTCATACGATCGATCGTGCAGGTTTTCTCGGCTGGCTTAACAGACAGTATAAAAGGGTAATAAACATATCAGGTACACATGGAAAAACGACCACTACTGCGATGTGTTCTTTGATACTTATGCAGTCAGACCAGGATCCAACTGTCCATCTAGGTGCTGAATTAATTCAGTTTGCTACAACCGTTAGAGTTGGCCGTCCTGCAGAGCTAATGATTTCAGAAGCCTGTGAATATAAACGCAGCTTCCTTAAATTCTTTTCAACTACAGCTGCGATCCTCAATATCGACTATGATCATGTAGATTGCTTCGACAGTCTTGACGATGTTATTGATACATTTGCCGAGTTTTCCTCCCATGTACCATCAGATGGATATCTGGTAGTACCTGCTTTTGACAATAATGTCAGCAGTATGATCAGCAAGACACAACAACTGCTTATAGACAGAGGCGTAAAAATGCCAGAGTTAATTTGGTTTGGTGATGAGGAAGATCGAAATGAACATTTGCGATCTCGTCCCCAGTTTAATTGGCGCAATTTGATTTATAATAATGGGCTTCCGGAATTCGACATGTATTTCAACAATAAATTCTATGGCCATTTCAAGCTAACCATTCCAGGTAGGCATAATGTTGCCAATGCAGCCGCTGCCATTGCCTGTGCTCATTTTCACGGAGCAGATCCCAAGGCAGCCGAATCAGCGCTTAATAATTTTCAGGGCGCAGAGGGACGTTTCACTCATACAGGAACATATCGTGGCGCCAGAGTAATTGCCGACTATGCACATCATCCGGCTGCAGCTGCAGCAACACTTGAAGCTGCTGCCAATATCGAACACAATCATATCTGGGTAGTATTCCAGCCACTGACCTTCAGCCGCACACAGAAGCTTTTCAAAGATTATGTTAGTGCTTTGAAAAACTGTGAGCTGGTTTTACTTGCAGAGATCTACAGTGATAGAGAAACTGTACGTGACTATATAAGCTCAGCTGACATCGCTGCTGAAATCAACAAACAGGGCGGACATGCCGAATTCCATCAAGACTTCGCCAGTATCACGGCAAGATTGGATGAAGTGGTGGCTAAGGGTGATATGATTCTGGTTCTAGGGCCGGAGAATATCAGAAGTCTGGCTGACCAACTCACAGGACGCAAGGATTTCATGCAGAAAATGGATTGATCAATAATTTCAAAATAGCAGAAAACAAGAAACTGCCGACTACTTCTTCTCCAGAAGCAGTCGGCAGTATTTTTGTGATTATATTCTGTCATTATTTCATGTGCCATGTTCGAAGCCGATTAGTGAGGAACCTCAGATTTATCAGCATCCTCATCAGGAGCAACTTGTTCTGTTTGAGCGTCTTCAGTTGAATCTGATTGCTCAGAACTTTCCTCTACAGTTTCTGATGTCTGCTTCATGGCAGCAGCAGCCTCTAGAGAGGGCACTGGACCTGGAGCCGGCTTGGCATCAGGAATAAAGCGCATGAAGATTTCCTCGAATTCCGGACCTTCGATTTTCTCTTTTTCAAGCAGCAGTTCTGCCAGTCCCTCCAGAAGTTCCTTCTGGCTGATAAGTAATTCGATTACTTTTTCATAAGCCTCATCAATTATTTTCTTGACTTCTTCATCGATGATACCGGCAAGCTTCTCACTGTAATTCTGAACATGTCCATAATCCTTGCCCAGGAATACCTCATCTCCACTGCCAAACACTAAGTTGCCAAGTTTTTCACTCATACCATATTTTGTGATCATATCTCTGGCGATGCCATTACAGCTCTGGAGATCAGATGCAGCACCTGTACTTATCTCTTTGAATGTCAGTTCCTCAGCAGCTCTGCCACCAAGTGAAATCATTATCTGTGAAATCAGGTGACTGCGTGTTGCATAATATGAGTCCTCATGCGGCTTATGGGCTGTATAGCCGCCGGCGCCGCCAGCAGGAATTATTGACACACGTTCCACCTTATCTGTTTCAGATACATTACGTAAAACGATTGCATGTCCAGCCTCATGGTAGGCTGTAAGTTTGCGTTCTTTCACGCTGATGATACGGCTCTTCTTCTCAGGACCAATCATTATCTTGAATACGGCCTCAGAAATATCTGAATAGATTATCTTTTTCGAGCCTCTGCGTGCTGCCAGCAATGCGGCTTCATTAAGCAGATTGGCAAGATCAGCGCCAGTAAATCCTGGTGTGATTTTTGCGATTTCCTTGAGGTCGATCGCAGTATCGAGTGGTTTGCCTTTTGCATGTACCTTAAGAATCTCTTCTCGACCTTTAATATCAGGGCGCATAACAGTAATTCTTCTGTCGAATCTACCAGGTCTGAGAAGCGCAGGATCGAGAATGTCAGGTCTGTTGGTCGCGGCCATAACTATGACGCCTTCGTTGGGACCGAAACCATCCATCTCAACCAGCAGCTGATTTAGTGTCTGCTCACGTTCATCATGACCGCCGCCCATACCGGCGCCTCTATGTCTGCCAACAGCGTCAATCTCATCTATAAATATAATACAGGGCGCATTCTTCTTGGCGGTTTCAAACAAGTCGCGAACACGCGAAGCACCAACACCTACAAACATTTCAACAAAATCAGAACCACTGATCGAGAAGAACGGTACCCCGGCTTCACCTGCTACGGCTCTTGCCAGCAACGTTTTACCAGTACCTGGCGATCCTACCAGAAGGATACCCCTGGGAATCTTAGCACCAAGCTCCGAGTATTTCTTGGGATTTTTCAAGAAGTCTACGACCTCAGCCAGTTCTTCTTTTTCCTCGTCGGCACCAGCAACATCCTGGAATGTTACTTTGTTCTTAGTGGGGTCATTCAGCTTGGCGCGGCTGCGGCCGAAGCTCATTGCATTCTTGCCATCTCCAGACTGTCTGCTATATGTAAACCAGATAAATAGGCCCATGCCCCCGACCATGATAATGATCAGAATAATATTAAGCCAGCCGGCAATGTCTGTCGGCTCATCATAATCAAAAGCCTCTATCTTGCCGTCTGCTTG
>JAAYFZ010000391.1 GCA_012727965.1 Clostridiaceae bacterium | reverse complement strand
CACCGCAAGTAAAACAATTACAATCATAGTGACTATCGCAAATGATTTTGGCAATCCATACAATCCTTCTTCTTTTTGCATGTAGATATTATGATTTGGGTAGCGTTTCCCATCGATGTTGGTAAGCATGCTGTCTGATAGTACATTGCCATCAAAAAGAATTATACGTGTTACAGGCCTGGACTCGTCGGATATTATCTCGCGAAACGCTTGCTTGCTAACAATAAGGCCAGGAGGAAACATATTTGCTTTCGTTTCGGCCTCTCCTCTTGTCCACAAATATCCATAATCATCGATAACAGCTTCAACAACGTACTGTCTGTTTTGGAAATTAATGACGCTGCCTTCAACAGCACCATTAAAATAATCGTTTGATACTGATTGTGTAAGTACGCACGCATCATTCTTAAGTTGGGAAAGATTAAGCGACTCTTGTCCGGGAAACGACAATGCTTGCGCCTCTTGGTCAATGGTGCCGATAATTAGCACCTGATTATCAGCAGCATCCAATAGACACGCATTGATATAGCCAATCCCCGCGAAGCTTTTTGCTTCGTTTGATTCATTGCCTACATCATTTTGATAGATAATATCTGTAAAAGCCCCATATGTTTGCGTTTTTGATAATCGTATACGTTCAAGGTACGCTTCAGAAGAAATGCGAATTGTACTTACCGCGCATATAATAGTCAAAAATGAGATAATAATTGTGATGAGGAGCTTATTGTGAAAGTTTATTGACTTGTGAACAGCACAAAACCTTATCATTTGACAAGCGCTCCATCTCTCAAATGCAAAGTTCGATGACCGATGCTTAGGAAGGACTCATCATGAGTGGCAATGATAAATGTCTGAGAGAATAATTTATGTGCTTTTGTTATTATATCCATGATAACTTGCGAGTTTGTACTATCTAGTGCACCTGTAGGTTCGTCAGCAAGAACAACTCCAGGCTTTAACAGCAGTGATCGTGCAAGAGCAACTCTTTGCTTCTCTCCCCCCGAAAGTTGATCCGGGTAGTGCTTCAATCGATTAGAAATCCCCAATGTATCAACCAAGTCTTCATAATAAGCTACATCATAATCTTTTTTGTGAATGAAAGCAGGCAAGAGAATGTTGTCCCTTGCAGTCATATCATCAATGAGCTGAAAATCTTGCCATACAAATCCGATTTTCTCAGAACATAACTTTACTCGCTTGCTTGTTTTAAACTTACTTAATGAAATACCATCAATTAATATATCGCCATCCGTAGGCTGGAGATTGCCTGCAATTATTTTTAGTAGTGTGCTTTTCCCTGAACCACTTTTACCCATTAGAATTATAATCTCGTTAGATTCAATATCTAACGTTATATTCTTTAGAGCATGAACCTGACTATTACCACTACCGTACTTCATATTTACATTTCTTAATGTTAGCATTCTAATCTCCTGTTATAAAATAGCAACCGGATATTCTTAATCCTATAACATTTAATTATACGGTGGGTCGAATAACTAAACAGTTACAAAAATATGTAAATACTAGTTAAAACACCCATGGTGCGATTGAGTTGTGAGTATTGGATCCATTTACATAATAATTACAATAGCTTTGGCCGTGACGGAATCTTACACTAGATGAGCGCAATTTGAAGAATGACTGGTTGAAGTTGCCTTCATCGTAAAACCAACCAGTTCCCCCATCATAAAAAGAAACGCTCATTTTAATCCTCATACTTGATTCGGTCGTTGTAGAAGAAATCGAACCCATACACCGGTAATCTTCCATACCGTGCGAATATGTGCGACTGCCAGCGAACGCTGGCTGAATCGCTAACAAAAGAAGCATTGAAATGACAAGTAAACCAAGTAGCTTTTTCTTCATTGATAAACCTCCATTTATTTATAGCCTCATATCCAGTCACAATAATTTTATTATATAACAACAAAAACGGTTTTTGTCAATAAAATGTAAACGTAAATATATCAATCTGTATACACACACTAAAGATCTATTATAAGCAACATTTCAAATTTTACTGATATATTATTAGAAATACAAATGGACCTTGCTTTTACCAGCTCATTAAGCTAGCTGCAGAATTTGGTTTTATGCATTTTTTCATATTTTGATTCTAGTGTTTTACTAGATAGTAAGTCGATATCAATGATATTATTATAACAAATAGACATTGGTTTAACTTTCTTGTTACGGCTTCTAAGGAACAAAACACGTGTTGCGTTCGTCTAAAATACAGAGTTGGAATATTGTAAAAAGCTGGATACAATTGTTGAGTCAAAGTGATTGATAGACTGGTAATGACACGGAGGTGTTATATATGAGAACAAAAGGTAAGAGAGCAGCACAGCTATTTAGCGTGATTATTAGTTCTGCACTTATTTTGTCTGGCTGTGCCGGAATATCCGACGGAATATTGCCGGATGTTGGTAAGCTGCCGGAAGCTGCAGATCTAATGGCGGATGTTGAGGCGCAGGAATGGCCGGCAGAGGCAGAGTCTCCAAATGAACTTGCGATCGCACAACTAAATCGTTTCTCAGAGCAGCTATTGAAACAGGCAATGCAAAATGAGGGCAATATCATGATTTCGCCTGCTTCGATTTATCTTGCTCTGGCAATGACTCTACAGGGAGCAGATGGTACAACGGCAGAAGCTATGAAGGAAGTGCTAGCTGGTTCAGATGTGACTCTTGAAGACTTGAACCGCACCGCGCGTTCCCTGATGACATACTGGTCGAATGATGGTGCGGGCGCACAGCTTAGTCTGGCCAATTCGATCTGGTGCGATCAGGAATTTATACCAGAGACATCATTCCTGCAGACCAATGCAGATTACTATGCGGCAGAAGCAAGAAGACTTGATTTCAAGGATGCTGAAACTATTGAGATCATCAATAAGTGGGTCAGTGACGCGACAAAAGAGAAGATTACAGAAATCATCGATGAAATTGATCCGTCAGTTATTATGTACCTGATCAACGCTGTCTATTTCAAGGCTGATTGGGCGCAGCAGTTTAAGAAAACCGATACATATGAGAGAATGTTCAATTCACCGGAGGGTGAGAAGAGCGTTGATTTCATGCATCGTCTTGGCTCTATCCTCGATATTTCTGCTGATGGTGCCAGCGGTGTTGCCTTGCCATATCAGGATGAGGACTATATGTTTTTCGCTTTGATGCCGGAGGATGCTTCAATTACTGCTGAAAATTGGCTGCAGGCACAACCTGAGGGCACGACTTTTGCCAGCATATATGAGAAGATAAATACTGCTGATGAGCTCCAGATCAACCTGGCACTGCCGCGTTTCGAGGCTACATATGAGGATAGTCTTAAGGATGACTTGAGCTTGCTCGGTATGGAGATCGCGTTCGCTCCGGGCGAAGCTGATTTTTCGAAGATGCAGGAGATCGGCGGCAAGGAAATTTTTATCGGAGACGTTAAGCATAAAACCTTCATTCGAGTAGACGAGAAGGGAACTGAAGCGGCGGCGGTTACAGCTGTTGAGATGAGAGTGACCAGCATGCCTATGTTCGATAAGGAAATCACATTTGATCGGCCTTTTATCTACGGTATCATGCATATGCCGACCGGAGTTCCGCTGTTTACGGGCGTTATGGAAGATCCATCGTTACCAGCAGATTAATTATAATAAGATGAACTTTCTCAGGGGCCGGTCAGATAATGACCGGCTTCTTTGGTTGATGATTGCTTGATGAGTAGACATTAGACTTATTTCGTTATAACGAAATAAGTGATAGAAAATGATTATATATTTCGATATAACGAAGTAAATAAGAAAATTTGCGCTTATCTTTCGTTATGGCGAAAGATAGTGGATTATTTATTGGATGTACCAAGCTGAATAAAAATCTTGATTTTGCAATTCGGCTGTGCTAACATCAGGGAAATTAATAGACGAAACCTCTGACTGAGAAGAGTACATATTTGATCAAGCCATACAGAGAGT
>JAAYFZ010000390.1 GCA_012727965.1 Clostridiaceae bacterium | reverse complement strand
TGTCTAACCAAGGCGCATCTCAATGCGCCAATCGACTATGAGTCTCTGGTTGAGCTTGGTGCAATCATGGGGTCAGGCGGACTTATCTGCATGGATGAAGATACTTGCATGGTCGATATGGCACGCTTCTTCATGGAGTTTGTTCAGGACGAATCCTGCGGTAAGTGTGTAGCTTGCCGACTGGGTACCAAACGGATGCTGGAAATACTTGAGCGTATCACGCGTGGCGAAGGGGTTGAAGGTGATGTTGAGCTTCTGATCGAACTGGGACAGACCATCAAAGCAACCGCATTGTGTGGTCTGGGCCAGACAGCACCCAATCCGGTGCTCAGTACGATCAAGTATTTCCGTGAAGAATATGATGAACATATCCGACATAAATACTGCCGAGCTGGTGTCTGTTCCGACCTCTTTCTTTCGCCATGCGAAAATGCCTGTCCGGCTGGTGTCAATGTCCCGGGTTATGTCGCCCTGATTGCCGCTAACAGGCCCATCGATGCCTATAACCTGATACGTCAGGAAAACCCATTCCCGGCTATCTGCGGACGTGTCTGCACACATCCTTGTGAAAGCAGCTGCCGTCGTGCCCAGCTCGATGAACCGCTGGCCATCTCGGATCTGAAGCGTTACGCGTCTGATGAAGCTATGAAGGCGGATAAACCTGTAGTTGACCTGGTTTTTCCCAAGAAGAATAAATCAGTTGGTGTCATCGGTGCAGGTCCGTCCGGTTTGTCCTGTGCCTATTATCTGGGCCGTCTGGGTTATGATGTGGACGTCTATGAAGAACAGCCTGTGGCCGGTGGTATGCTGGCAATCGGCATTCCGGAATACAGGTTGCCGAAGGAAGTTCTAGCCCATGAGATCCGCACGATCTGCCAGGTTGGTATTAAGGTTCACACTGCCACTGAGGTTGGCAAGGATATAAGCTTCGCTGAGCTTAAGAAGCAGCATGATGCTATTTATATCTCAACCGGAACCCAGCATTCACGCAAAATCGGTGTTCCTGGAGAGAGTCTGCCCGGTGTCTACCACGGCTTGGATTTCCTGCGGGATATTAACCTGGGACGAGACGTCAAAATTCAGGGTGTTGTCGCGGTTATCGGCGGTGGCAGTACAGCTATGGACGCGGCGCGTGTGGCCCTGCGCAAAGGAGCTTCTGAAGTTCATATTCTCTACCGACGCGGAATAGAAGATATGCCGGCGGAAAAGAGAGAAATTCATGAGGCAATCGAAGAAGGTGTAATTATTCACGAGCTTGTTGAACCCCTATCGTTTGAGGGACGTACCGGTGTTGAGCGTGTAATCTGCCAGCATATGAAGCTGCAGGGCTTCGACAAGGAGGGCCGGCGCAGGCCTGTTAAAATTCCCGGTGCGCTTATAACCTTCGACGTGGATATGGTGATACCAGCGGTCAGTCAGTATTCTGACCTGCCTTTTGTCCGTAAGGATGAGGTGGAGATGACTGATTGGGGAACCTTTGTCATTGATGCGGATACGCAGAAGACTACAATGGACGGTATTTTCGCCGGAGGTGATGTTGTCCGCGGTGCTGATGTTGTGATTACAGCGATTGCGGACGGCAAGAAGGCTGCCCAATCCATCGACCGCTACCTAGGCGGCGATGGTCTGCTGAACAAGGGCGAACCGATCGACATACCGGCACCAATAGACGATCCCGATCTGGTTGAGCACGAACGATTCGCGATGAAGTGCCTCTGTCCTGATGAAAGATGCAAATCATTCGACGAAGTTTTCCGAGGCTTCCATAAACTGAATGCCATCGCTGAAGCCATGCGCTGCCTGCGCTGTGACCGGCGCTGAAGGAGGAACTGTCTATGTTTGAAATTACCATGAATGACCAAGTGGTTACAGCCAAAGAGGGTGAAACCGTTCTGGAAGTAGCACAGCGGAACCATATTCAGATTCCCACGCTATGTCATCTGGAGAATATCAATAAGATTGGATCCTGCCGTATCTGTGTTGTCGAGATAGAAGGTGCGAAGAGTCTAATGGCTTCTTGTGTAACACCTGTAAATCCAGGCATGGTGATTAAGACCCATTCGCCTCAGGTTCGCAAGGCGCGAAAAGTTTTATATGAGCTGATGCTTTCAGATCATCCAACGGACTGCCTGCATTGTGAACGCAGCCAGGATTGCGAATTCCGCCAGTTAGGCGAGGTATTGCAAGTTGACATGTCGCGCTTCAGTGGAGAACGTTCCAAAAATCTGATCGATACGACAAGCGCGTCGATCGTGCGTGACAACAATAAGTGTATTCTTTGTCGTCGATGTGTCGCTGTCTGTAATGAAGTTCAAGGCGTTGGTGCCCTTAATGTTCAGAATAGGGGATTTCACACAGAAATAAGCCCTGGTGGAAGTTTGCTGCTAGGGACAGCGGTATGTACTAATTGCGGCCAGTGCACTGTCGTGTGTCCGGTCAATGCCCTGAAAGAGAAAGATGCAACGGCTGAGGTTTGGCAAGCTTTGGCCGATCCTGACAAGATGGTCATTGTCCAGACTGCTCCGGCAGTAAGAGCCGCATTGGGTGAATCTTTTGGTCTGCCGCCTGGCACACTGGTAACGGGGAAGATGGCGGCTGCTTTGCGCCGTATGGGCTTCTACCAGGTGTTTGATACCAATTTTGCTGCCGATCTGACCATACTGGAAGAAGGCACGGAATTTCTTGGACGCCTGGCTGCAAAAGCTCTGGCCGATGGGGCAATCACTAAGGAGCAGCTGCAAGCGCTGCCTCTGCCTGAACACCTGCCGGAGCCTGTTCTGCCCATGATGACCAGCTGTAGTCCTGGCTGGATCAAGTATATCGAGCACTTTTCCGGAGACCAGCTGAGTCATCTTTCCAGCTGTAAGTCTCCTCACATGATGCTCGGTGCACTGACCAAGTCCTGGTATGCAGCTAGTAAGGGTATTGATCCAAAGCAAATATTCGTTGTCTCAGTTATGCCATGTACTGCCAAGAAATATGAAGTGACAAGGCCGGAACTAACCAACGATGATTTGGCAAATGTTGACGCGGTTCTGACAACTCGCGAACTGGCCCGCATGATCCGTGAAGCCGGCATCGATTTTATAGCCCTGCCGGATGAGCCTTTTGACAGTCCGATGGGGCAGTCAACCGGAGCGGCCGATATTTTCGGTACGACCGGAGGTGTCATGGAAGCAGCTTTGCGCACTGTCTACGAGCTGGTGACAGGACGCGAACTGCCTTTTGAGAACCTGCATGTCCAGCCGATCGTTGGTCTGGAGCGCATCAAGACTGCTTCTTTTGAACTTACCTCAGTCAAACCTGAATGGTTTTTTCTGGGGGGTATAACAGTGAAGATCGCTGTAACCAGCGGTCTGGCTGGAGCGTCAACTCTGATAGAGGAAATCGCCGCCGGAACAAGCGATTATCATTTCATTGAGGTGATGGGATGTCCCGGTGGTTGTATCAGTGGAGGTGGTCAGCCACGCCCGACTAATGAAGCAATCAGAGAAAAAAGGCTGAAAGCCATTTATCGTGAGGATGAGGGCAAACCGCTGCGCAAATCCCATGAAAATCCAGACATACAACAGTTATACAGTCTGTTTTTAGGCAGCCCCTGCGGACATCTGTCACATGAACTGCTGCATACAACTTACACACGTCGCAATAGAATCTGAAATGAAGTGACAAGAATAAGTTTGGCACTTATCGGGATCGGGATCTAGCAGCGCGTCAAATTATTCAGTTAAACGAGTTGAAAAATCTGGCAAGCGGCTCGATTACATCGCGCAGGTTGATTATGGCTTCGTTTAGTGTTTCGATGTCAAGTTCATCGATGGCTGTAAGACCTGCATCCATGCTTATCAGAGCTTTTTCCGCTGTTAGGTTTATGTTTTCGGCTAAATCTTCCCAGTCTATTTTCTCCAGGTTTGCAGACACAGTGATTAGATTATCAGTTAACTCTTCCATCTCAAGTGCCATATCACTGAGCACAGCGAAATCTTCCTGCATTGTTCTAAACTGGAGTGCGGCGCCAATTGAAATGGTTAGTACAACAACTAGAATACAAACGGTTGACAGTGCTGTAACTCGGGCCCAGAACAGTCTCTTCTTATCAAATTCTTCCATAATCGAACCTCTTTCTATTGATTCAGATAACCGTCTGGATCCGATACTGCGAAGAAGGCATCCTTCGGAGTCCAGTCGCTGTTCCAGAGCATCGGGTTATGACCGGAGCGCCAGTTTTGCTGGTCATTGAGACCCCAGAAGGTGACTCTGTCGATATGCT
>JAAYFZ010000389.1 GCA_012727965.1 Clostridiaceae bacterium | reverse complement strand
GAGCTTCAGTCAGGTCTGGCAGCGCTTGGCCCTGAACCTCTGTCAGATAATTGGAGTATTGATCAGCTTACGGCTGGACTTGCCAGACATCCAAAGAGCAATATTAAGAATGTGCTTCTCAATCAGCATGTGGTCGCCGGTCTAGGCAATATATATGTCGATGAAGCACTGTTTCGTTCAGGTATTAGCCCTATCAGGAGTGCTGCCAGCCTGAACCAGGCTGAGACAAAAGAACTTTATGATTCCATACGTTCTATTCTCGAGGCAGCTATCGGCCATAGAGGAACTTCTTTTCGCGATTATGTCGACGGGCTAAATACAAAAGGACATTTCCAGTATGAACTCAAGGTCTATTCGCGCGGCGGCCTCGATTGTCCGGTCTGTGGTCAGACTATACTTAAGAGAAGGGTCGCCGGCCGCGGCACCTGCAGTTGTCCGCAGTGCCAGCTAGATCCAGGATAACAAAACAACTGCAGGCTCGAGGTCCTCGAAGCTTCGCTTCTGCGGAATACTCGCCTACAGTCGTTTTGTTCTTACATTTTTTGCTAGATTTAAATTGGTTACGAACATGTAGAATTGTTGCTACCTTTCGTCTCACCGAATAATTGCAGAGGAGTGCTATTGATCCCACGAGACATTCGTTCGAAGCGAAGCAAGAACGACGCGAGTTGTATCAATGGCGCTCTCTCTTTTTTTTGCTAGATTTAAAATTGTTGTAACCAAGAAATTTTAGTTGCTAACTCCCAACTCACCGAATAATGCTTAGGTTGCGTGTTAATGTCCGCGAGACATTCGTTGGAGTGAAACGACAACGACGCGAGCGGCCATAACACAAAGCCTCGCACTAAAACTTCGCATCCACTTCGTCTCACCGAATAATCACAGGGGAGTGCTATTGATCCCACGAGACATTCGTTCGAAGCGAAGCAAGAACGACGCGAGTGGGATCAATATCACTCCTCAATCGAGATCGCGGAAACAGGACAGGAGTCAGAGGCATCACGCGCGGCATCTTCTGCCTCTGCCGGAACTATCTCTACGATGACATCCGCAGTCATCTGATCGTTCATGGCAAATACTTCAGGGCAGATCTCTGCACAGAGTCCACAACCGATGCAAGTATCCTGATCTACATAAGCTTTCATAAAATTACCTCCCTGATCATTTCTTATTTCAATGTTTCATCCTAAACTGATAAATAGTACTTATTGTAATGAGAACCCGGTAACCTGCATTATAGCAACATTGTAGAAAATAATAAATCTTGAACCGTCATCCTCGTTATCATAAATTACATGGCAGATCATACCTTCCATCCGGTAATCATCCGGAGCCGAATACCAGTTTTGGGGAATTGCTACCGGTGCTATCGCATCCTCATTGGTGACCGCTTGTACCCATTTGATTAATTCGCGTTTGAAATTGCCAGCTGCTTTTTTAGCTTGCTCGAGTATCGCTTCATCTGCTTTTAGCTCTCCATGTAAATATTGCGGAGCATCCAAGCGGAAATAAGACAGACCGAGCTTAGGCTGCCAGGCAGATTTCAAAGTCCAGTTGCGATCGAAGAGGCTTCCGGTTACCTGACTCTCGCAGAGCAGCCAATCCTGCCCGAGTTGTTCAAGCCTGGTTCCGCTAAGCGGTTTAGATCCATCATCGCGATATAACATGAAGATTTTCTTCTCACTTAAGACAAAAGGCTCACTTCCGCGAGACATCTCCTGAAGCAGATAACGAATCCACCAGTCATGATTCCAGTATTCTTCAGTTGAGGTTATATCCGTTGACGCTATATTGATTGAATTTTCGCTGCTAAGCAGTTCAAAAGGCTTAAGCGGCTGATAATCCTGACTCGAGACTTCAAAATTCTGAATGTTTTCCTTAATCTCATTTTGAGCCATGACCTGATGCACTATCATCTCTGGCTGCTGTTGTGGAATCCTGGCAGCAAGCGAAAGAATGAAAAAACGTCCAGTCAAAACGATGAGCAGGCCAACAGCTATTGTCATCAGATTACCCCGGCCAAGTCTGGCTATAAGACTCTGAAATAAAAACCAGGCTCTGTTAAATTTCATTTGCTT
>JAAYFZ010000388.1 GCA_012727965.1 Clostridiaceae bacterium | reverse complement strand
TCTGTAGATAATATATTTGATTGTCCGAAATGAGAAAAAATACAATAAAATTTATTGGCTAAATTATTACTAATAATTTCATTGATAATACTATAGATCTCATCTTCTTCACTCAAGCTGATCGAGCTGATTTCCGCATCAGGAAACTGGGCTTCAATTATGTCAATTACATCTTGTTTTGTAAGATTGATATTTGTAGATCCCTTTGGGTTTTCGATCTTGCTTCTTACCTGTATTCTTGTTTTATCTTTACGTTCGACAGAAACCGTATATGTTTCTGTCAGTGTGCTTTCATAAAACTCAAAACTATAGTCGTCGTCATCTTTTGATTCCTTGATCAGCTCAGCTGATGCCGGAACCTTCTCCCTGGCGGCTGCTCTGGCAGAATCAAAGGCAGATGCCTCTACCAGGCGATAAGTTGTTATACTGCCAATCGTGAGCAACATAGCAGCTGCTATAACAATTGCAAATAATTTTTTCCATTTTCTATCAATGCTTTTCATATAATTTATCCTTTCAATTAGCTTGCAGGAAGCAGTTGGTTATTAACTGATTACAGATTAACAAATGAACATTAAAATTAGATGAGACCAAAATGAGATCAAAATGAGAATGGAAATATATGGGAAAAAGAAACACAGGAAACATTTTATGCTAAGTCATAACAAGGGACATGTTATAATCACAACCAAGTACTAAATATCCGAAGGGAGCTGCAATATGAGGCTTTTGCTGGTAGAAGATGAACCTGAGCTGCGCGACATAACTGTCAGAAGGCTTCGCTCAGAGGGCTATATTATTGACGGCTGTGGTGATGGTTTGAGCGCTCTGGACTATGCTTATGCAGCCGAATATGATGCGATCATACTTGATATTATGCTGCCAGAAATAGATGGATTGGAAGTGCTAAAACGGCTTAGGCAAGAAGGAAGTTCAGTGGCGGTTTTGCTTCTCACTGCCAGAGATTCTATAGAGGACCGGGTAAAAGGCCTGGATGCCGGTGCTGATGATTATCTGGTCAAGCCATTTTCGTTTGCTGAACTTACTGCGAGGATCAGAGCTTTGACACGTCGGAAACCAGCAGATATCAATAGTGACACTCTTAAGCTGGCGGATCTGGAAATGGACCTAAATGCACGCGTTGTAAGAAGAGGTGATAAAAACATCATCTTAACACAGCGTGAATTCGCTCTTCTTGAGGTGCTGCTTCGCAATAAGGAAATAGTGTTAACAAGAGAACGAATCGAACAACAGATTTATGATTTTGGTTTTGAAGGTGGCAGCAATGTCATTGATGTTTATATCCGCTATTTGCGCAAAAAGATAGATCAGGATTTCGAGCTTAAACTGATTCATACTGTTCGTGGAACAGGCTATGTTCTCAGGGCAGGTGATTAAATGAGCAGGCTATCGATCAAAAAAAGAGTTACCACTTTTTATGCTGCTGTGATGCTACTGTTTATGATAATAGTCATGTCAGTTTTCCTGGTTACTCTGGATTTGCAGATTACCCATGTTTCTCAAAATGCTTTGGAAAAATCAGTAAAGAACGCCTTTGATTACATAGCTATGCCTGGCGACTGGCTTGAAATTAGTAATGACTTCGATTTTTATGTAAATGATGTCTCTCTTCTGGTCTATGGTCAGGAGGGAACAAAAATGATGGGCCATGCCCCTCAGGGTTTCCCCGAGGAAATTGCCCTGCAGTCTGACACTCATCGCGAATATTCAAGTGAAAATGAAAACTGGCAGGTTTATGACTTGTATACCGAATATCCAAACGGTACAGGCGTATGGGTAAGAGGTATTTACTCGCTCAGTAACAGTAAACAAACACTTCGCAATGTTTTGGTATTAATGCTTTTGACTTTGCCTCTGCTTGTAGCAATTACCCTGGCTGTAGGGTATGTAGTAACAAAGCGTGCTTTCGCACCTGTCCGGAAGATTCAACAAACAGCAGAATATATAATGAGGAAAAAAGATCTCAGTAGCAGAATCGGTCTTGAAGGCAATGCAAATGATGAACTGTATAGTCTGGCTTCGACATATGATAAGCTTCTGGAGAAAATTGAAGACGCTTTTGAGAATGAAAAACAGTTTACTTCTGATGTCTCACATGAACTCCGTACACCAGTTTCTGTAATTATTTCTCAGGCAGAGTATGGCTTAACACAAGATGATCCGGTAACGATGCGTGAGAGTCTGGACTCTATACTGCGCCAGTCAGAGCATATGTCCAGGTTGATAACACAGTTGCTCGAACTGTCACGTACAGGGAATGCTCTTAGATCACTTAATTATGAGAAGTTCAATTTGGCAGAGCTCTGCGAAATGGTCACAGATGAATTACAGGAACAAGCTGACAGCAAGGGGATTCAGCTTATCAGCAAGTTAGATCGAAGCATTGAGATTGAGGCGGATCAGACACAGCTAATGCGCGCACTGATAAATCTGGTTTCCAACAGTATCAGCTACGGACGCGATAATGGCTTCGTAATGGTCGACCTGCATAGAGACGGCAAAAACAATGATCGAATAAACATTAGTGTTTCCGATGATGGTATCGGCATCGCACCTGAGCATTTGGATAAGATATTTAATCGATTCTACCAGGCAGACCAGGCAAGATCAAAAGCAAAATCGAGCAATACTGGCCTTGGTTTGACAATGGTCAAACAGATAGTCGAAGCTCATGGTGGCAGTATTTCTGTTCAAAGCACAACTGGTGTAGGCAGCACTTTTACCATTGTTTTGCCTCTGACAGCAGAACCTGAAGCGAAATTTAGTTCTATCTAATAGATTTTCGGCACCTTCACAATTGATTTTCCAAAAAAATAGGAATATGATTAGCCGGTCTTACTATTTGGAAAGCTAATAGCAGCCGTATTATTTGGCTGCTGGATAAGGTGCTAAAAATGTTGAAACCTAAACTTCTTTCTATCATCAAACATCGCAAAAATGAGTTTCGGGGAGGGCAGCTTGGAAAAGATATTATTGCCGGTATAATCGTTGCAATAATTGCGTTGCCATTATCGATTGCTCTTGCGATAGCTTCTGGAGTTACTCCGGAAAAAGGCCTGATCACAGCCATAATCGCGGGCTTCTTCGTTTCTCTTCTTGGCGGCAGCCGTGTTCAGATCGGTGGTCCGACCGGTGCATTTGTAATCATTATATATGGGATAATTCAAAAATTCGGCATGTCTGGATTGACTCTGGCAACGATCATGGCTGGAATACTAATGATCATCTTCGGCCTTATGAAATTCGGCAGTGTCATCAAGTTTATTCCCTATCCGATAACAACAGGATTTACCAGTGGAATCGCTATTGTATTGTTTTCGACTCAGATCAAGGATTTTTTCGGACTGAAGATGGCGGAGGTCCCTTCAGAATTTATCGACAAGTGGCAAGCCTATTTCTCTGTATTTAACACAACGCACTTGTATACTCTGGGCGTTGGTCTTCTGACATTGATCATTATCGTTTTGTGGCCGAAGATCAATAAGAAGATACCAGGATCTTTGATTGCTTTGGTTGTATCAACTCTGCTTGTAAGCTTGCTGGAACTGCCGGTAGAAACTATTGGCAGCCGTTTCGGTAATATCCCCAACACTTTCTCACTAATAGATTTTAGAAGTATAGATTTCAGCCTGGAGAGTATTCGTCAGCTGGCGGCGCCGGCTTTTACCATTGCCTTTTTGGCCAGTATTGAGTCGCTGTTATCAGCAGTTGTCGCCGACGGTATGATCGGTTCCAAGCATAGATCGAATATGGAACTGGTCGCCCAGGGTGTGGCTAATATTGCCTCGTCACTGTTTGGCGGAATCCCGGCAACTGGTGCTATCGCGAGAACAGCGGCAAATGTTAAGAACGGCGGCCGCACGCCTGTGGCGGGTATCGTACATTCGCTGACAATTTTATTGATCATGCTGATATTTATGCCTCTAGCCAAGTTAATTCCCATGACGGCAATGGCTGCAATTTTGATCGTTATCTCTTATAACATGAGCGAGTGGCGCTCCTTCAAAGGTCTGCTCAAATCGACCAAGAGCGACATGGCAATTTTGCTGGTAACATTCTTTATGACTGTCCTGTTCGATCTGGTCTTTGCCATCGGTATCGGAATGATAGTGGCAATGTTCTTTTTCATGCGCCGCATGTCTGAGAGCACGACTTTTGTCAGTATGGAGTCTATTTCTAGTGCAATCATCGCGGATGACGATGCTGATAAAAACGACTATGTATCACCGCAGGAGCTGCTTGATAACGAGATTATGGAATCTGGCATTATGGTTTATCAGATCGAAGGTCCGCTGTTTTTTGGTGTTGCCAACACATTTATGGATATCATGAATGAAATCAGAAGCGATTGCAGGATACTTATCCTCAGCTTCGAGAATGTTCCCAATATTGATGCATCAGCAATCAATGCCCTCAACCGTATAATTAAGCGAAGTAAGGAACGAAAAATCAAGGTTATCTTCGCAGGCTTGAACGAACAGCTACTGAAAGTAGTTGAAAACACAGGAGTACTGGCAAAAGTCGGCGAGGGCAATGTTTGCAGCAACGTTAATGCTGCTATCACTCTAGCGAAAAATAGCCTCAGCCTGAAATCTGTTTCTGATAGAAAATGACTAAGTTTTGAATTTCGTTTCTAAGGAGTCTCCAGATCAATTATCGTCCGTGAGTTTCAAACGTCTGGTATAAACTATCAATAGGAAGCAAAGGGAGAACAAGATCATATTCATGATGAAGGGCCAGCTGCGGTCACGCTGTGAAAGCTCGCCGGCGATCCAGCCAAAGGGCGAGGAAACCGCGATCATGGACATATAGACGATCGAGGATATGCGGGCACGTTCTACCGGATCGATGAACTTTACCATCATGGCGTCCTTCTGAGGAATCACCAGGGCGAAAGCAAATGCTTCCAGCAGTACATAGAATATCAGAGGCAGCAGATGATCTGGCTTAGTTGTGATCAGGATCAGCTGGCTGCCAATATAAAGTACAAGACCGATCAGTACAGGTATTCTGAAGGATAGATGACTAAGCGCTGTCTGAACTGTGAAAATGAAAATCAGCATGACTATAGCTCTGCCGATCGGGAACCAGGCCAGCCAGGCATCAGGCATACCTAGATTCTGAGTTGCGTAGAGTGCGAAGAAGTTGTTGCTGACGGCAGCGGTTATATTAAGAATAACCATAATTGCAATAATAAGCACGGTGCGCGGCGTTTTGGCAACCTTAATGGCAATCGTCTTGTATTCACCAAGAATCTTACGTATAGGTACCCCTTTTGTTTCGCGCATGCGAATGACGCCGCGACTGGTTTCATGAGCAGTGAAATAAAGAATATAGAATTTGGCTGTCATCATGACGAAGGTGAGGCCGAAAATTATGCGCATAGCTGGAATTATCGTCAGTCTGTCTACGAGGATACCAGCTGCCGGTGCGAAGAAAACAGCCAGAAGCCCTGAAATCGTACACCAGGTAAATATATGAACCAGCTTGCTCTGATCACAGTCCTCTACCATCAAACAGGTCCAGGAGTTATTCGTGATCTGCCACATGCTGTTCAGGATAGTTGCAGCCAGAAACCACCAGAAGTTTTGTGAGAACATCCAGATCAGAGCAGGTATTGACCAGGAAAGCGTATCGAAAATGACCGTCGCATTACGTCGGCCGAGCTTATCAGTGAGAACACCGCCCATCAGTGCAGCAAACACCTGGAAGATCATGCCAATACTTAACATCAGGCCGATCTGACGGTCATTTACGCCAAGAGCATACATATATATTGTCAAAAAGGGTGAATAGAGATTAAAGGGTATACCCCAGAGCGGTTCTGTATAAACACAGGAACGCTCATTGCCTCTCAAACCAACTAGTGTAGCCAAAAGTGGATGACTCTGCATCAAGCCGCGACGGCCTCCAGATTCGCTGATCTGTTTCATGATCTGTACCTCTTATATGTTCATAATTATAATCGTTAAAATTGTATACAGTCGAAGTTCAGTGGATTATATCCCTTATATTTAGAATAGTCAATCTGCAGCGATGTTGACAAGAGCAACACTCTGAATTAGAATCGATAACGAAATATCGATTTTGAGATATCGAACCACGAAAGGGGCAGAATCACAATGAACCAACAGAAAAGAAATCCTGTAATTGTCTCGGTACAGGCGCTTCAAAGGATGCCATATTATTTACAGCTTCTGAAAGAGCATAAACAAGCCGGCGACATAGTTATATCTGCAAAAACAATCGCTACGGAATTAAGATTGAATGATGTTCAGGTGCGCAAAGATCTGGCTGCTGTCAGTTCAATTAAGGGTAAGCCAAATACTGGTTTTGAAATTCAGGATCTGATTGATAATATGGAGGATTATCTTGGCTATAACAATGTAATGGATGCTGTGCTGATAGGTGCAGGATCCCTTGGTAAAGCTTTGATATCGTACAAAGGCTTCGAAAATTATGGCTTGAATATAGTTGCTGCTTTTGACAATGAGGTCGGTACGACAGGTGATGTAATAAATGGCTGTAGGATTCGTCCTGTTTCAGAAATGGAAGAGTTCTGCAAACGATTACGGATACATATTGGCATCATTACAGTTCCTGCTCAATCCGCACAAGCAGCCTGTGATAATTTGTTGGCCAGCGGAATATTGGCAATTTGGAATTTTGCGCCCGTTCATCTGAACGCACCAGAAAATGTACTGGTTCAAAATGAGAATATGGCAGCATCGTTGGCCATGCTATCAAGAAAATTGAAGGAGATGACGAGGTAATTATATGAATTTACTTCATTTAAAATATGCTATTGAAATATCAAGAGCAGGATCAATTACGAAGGCTGCAGACAATCTGTTTATGGGACAGCCAAATCTGAGCAAAGCCATCCGTGAGCTTGAGGAATCTCTTGGTATCACTATTTTCAGGCGTACATCCAAGGGTGTTATACCAACAGAAAAGGGCGAACAGCTTATCAAATATGCTAGAAACATTATAGCTCAAGTTGAGGAAATGCAGGGAATCGCCGATCAGAAGTTAACCAATCGTCAGAGCTTCGCCATCTGTATTCCCCGCAGCAGCTATATTGCTGAAGCCTTCCTGGAATTCGTCCGAAGACTCGATAGACGTAAGGAGATACAAGTTAGTGTTCGCGAGACAGACGCAGTTACAGCAATAGATAGTGTTGCTCAAGGTGACTGTAATATAAGCGTTATTCGTTATCAAAACAACTACGAAAACTACTTTCTTGACTATTTGCAGGATAAACAGATAGTTATAGACCCTGTTTTTGGTTCTGAATACATGCTGATCCTACCTGAACGGAGCCCTTTGGCAGTAAGAGATGAGATAACTCCTTGCGATCTGCTTAAGTATATTGAGATTTCACAGGGTGAAGACAGTATTCCCTATGTTAATCAATGCCGCAAACCTGATTGTGCTGAGGAAAAAGGCCGGGTAAGACAAATCAAGGCTTATGATCGTCTAATTCAATATGAACTGCTGTCATCACATATAGATGGATACATGTGGTCAGCACCTGTACCTGAGCGCCTATTGAAGCGGTACGGACTTGTGCAGAAAAAATGTTCTGAAAACGGTATGTACTTCAAGGATGCTCTTGTGTACAGTAAAAATTATAGCTTCAATGAACTTGACCATGTTTTCATGGAGGAGCTTTTTCGCATGAGAGAGGAAATTAGAGATAACACAAAATCTTGATAATTTATACAAAACGCACAAAAGAGTTATGCACATTAGCATATCGCTAATTCAAATTCGATAACGGCATATCGATAATGAAATATCGATATGCTTCATTTATATAACCAGTGCCATCCCAAATGCTTTATAGTAGAGATACAAAAGCAACGATGCACACGAATTATTGCAAACGTTTGCGGGAAGCTAACGGGGGAAGCGTTATGAGTAAAAAAGTTACCATCATCGGAACAGGTAATGTCGGTTCGACTATAGCCTATACAATGGCAGTTAATGGAATAGCATCAGAAATAGTAATTATCGATATAAATCATAAGAAGGCTCTGGGCGAAGCTCTGGATATCAGACAGGGAATCCCTTTTTGCCCGCCATCTTCGATCTATGCCGGCAGCTTCTCAGATGCCGCAGGCTCTGACATAGTAATACTGACCTCAGGTCTACCGCGTAAACCAGGTCAGTCCAGGCTTGATCTTGCACAAACAAATGTCGATATAACAAAAATGATCGCACCTGAAATCACTAAATACGCACCTGATGCAGTATATGTAATTGTCAGCAATCCGGTCGATGTTTTGACATATGTTTTCAATAAGGTGTCCGGTCTGCCGGAACATCAGATCATTGGTTCAGGTACGATCCTGGACACAGCCAGACTGAGGTCTCGATTGTCAGAATATTATAAGATCAGTCAGCAGAATGTTCATGCTTATGTGTTCGGCGAGCATGGAGACACATCATTCGTGCCTTGGTCTTTGGCCAATATATCTAGCGTAGATATCGAAAAATATCATGAATGTCTACAGTCTGATCGTATAATTCCCAAGCTTGAGTTCAATGAGGTTGAGGACTATATTCGCAAATCAGGAGCCAAAATCATAGACAGAAAGGGCGCTACATATTACGCTGTTTCTGTATCAGTTTGTCATATATGCAAATGCTTGTTTAATAGCATTGAAACATCGCTTACAGTATCGACTATGATGAATGGTGAATACGACATAGATGATGTCTGCCTGAGCACACTTTCAACAGTGGGAAAAGGTGGGGTCAAAGGGCGTATTATCGTACCACTTAGCGACGAAGAACATAAATTACTGCATAGAAGCGCTAATGCGCTCAAGGATGTAATAAGCAACCTGAACATCTAAGCGCAAACTCAAGAAATTACATTTACGCAAGATCATTAATGGCAGGAAGCATCCTGCAAAAGCGACTATGGGAGGATCAGAATATGGAGTATCGCATAGAGAAGGACTCAATGGGAGAGATGAAGGTACCTGCCGATCGTTATTGGGCAGCACAGACACAACGCAGTCTAGAAAATTTCCAGATTGGCGGCGAGCTCATGCCTAGAGAAATAACCCAGGCATTCGGTATGCTGAAAAAAGCAGCAGCAATCGCCAACAATAAGCTTGGTAAGCTCTCACAGGAGAAGCTTGACCCCATCATCAAAGCATGTGATGAGGTCATCGAGGGCAAGCTAAATGATCATTTCCCATTAGTGGTCTGGCAGACTGGCAGCGGTACTCAGTCAAATATGAACGCTAATGAAGTTATAGCAAATCGCGGCAATGAGATCGCCGGCAGCAAACTGCTCCATCCAAATGACGATATCAATATGTCACAGAGTTCAAATGATACCTTCCCGACAGCTATGCATATCGCAGCGGCAATCAGTATAGAAGATCAATTAATCCCGCAAATGCAGGAATTCATCACTACGCTCAAACGCCTCGAGGCAGAAAATGAGGATGTTGTGAAGAGCGGCCGTACTCATTTGCAGGACGCAACACCGATCAAATTCTCACAGGAAATCAGCGGCTGGCGCAATATGATCGAAAAAGCTCTCGACATGATCCAGCTCTCACTGCCAGGTCTCAAGGAGTTAGCTCTTGGTGGAACAGCTGTTGGCACAGGTTTGAACGCGCCGAAGGAATTCGGGATTGAAGTTGCTGCCGCTGTCAGCGCAGTAACAGGCAAAAGTTTCATTACAGCAGAAAACAAGTTCCATTCACTAACGGCAAAAGACGAGTTGGTTTTCGCGCATGGCGCACTTAAGGCACTGGCAGCCAACCTGATGAAAATTGCCAATGATATTCGCTGGCTTGCTAGCGGTCCCCGCTGTGGTCTCGGAGAAATCTTCATACCAGAAAACGAGCCGGGCAGCTCAATTATGCCAGGCAAGGTCAATCCGACTCAATGCGAGGCGATAACAATGGCCGCGGTTCAGGTCATGGCAAATGATGTGGCTGTAGGCATAGCGGCTTCTCAAGGCAATTTTGAACTAAAT
Source organism: Clostridiaceae bacterium (assembly GCA_012727965.1). Lineage (GTDB taxonomy): Bacteria > Bacillota > Clostridia > Saccharofermentanales > UBA5734 > JAAYFZ01. The sequence goes on along the minus strand of JAAYFZ010000388.1, from coordinate 11,751 downwards.
GTATACATGCCAGTCGGCATATACAATTTCCTCCAGTCAGTACGGCTGCTGGCAACAGGTCTTAAATCGTTCCATGATAATTGCGTTGCCGGTATCCGTGCTGACAGAGAAAAAATGAAGCATAATCTGCATAACTCATTGATGCTGGTAACAGCGCTTAACCCATATATCGGTTATGACAATGCAGCTAAAACCGCTAAGAAAGCACATCAGGAAAATATTTCGCTAAGAGAAGCGTGCGTATCTCTAGGTTTCCTGACAGCTGAGAAATTCGATGAAGTATTCAAGCCAGAGGAAATGGTTTGATTTCTAAATAGCAAGCTGGACTGCAGCAGCTGACAGCTGTTGCAGTCTATAGCATTTTCACGATAATTCCTCAAATCCGAAAATGCACTCAATACGCTTAAAAAGACCGAAAACATAGGTCTTCTGGTTTATTGCGCTCAAAATGAAGCGAATTTGACAGTTAACGCTGAATCATGTGGATAAAAAAGTATAAGCATAAGCAAATGGAGAGATGATTTATGACCTTCGATTACTATCCGGGATGCACACTAAAAACAAAAGCAAAGGAACTGGATATTCATGCCCGCTCCGCTGCTGAAGCACTGGGCATAAAGCTTGAAGAGCTTACTGACTGGCAGTGCTGTGGCGCTGTCTATCCGATGGCAAAAGACGAGATCGCTACCAGACTCTCTTCGGTGAGAGCGCTGGCGGCCTCGCGTGACAATGGACGCGATCTGCTGACTTTGTGCTCTGCCTGCCATCATGTGATCAAGCGTGTTAACAATGATATGCAGACCGATGAAGAGATTAGAACAAAGGTCAACAACTATATGAGTCCAGAGACTGAATATCATGGTGAAACCAAGGTAGTTCATTATCTGGAAATGCTGCGTGACACGATCGGCTTCGACACAATTCGGCAAAGAGCAGTTAAGCCTCTTACCGGTAAGAAGATCGGCGCCTACTATGGCTGTCTGCTGTTAAGGCCGAACAAAGTCATGGCCTTTGATAATCCGGAAAATCCCACAGTATTGGAAGATTTTATTAGAGCCCTTGGTGCTGAGCCAGTCATTTACCCATACCGCAATGAATGCTGCGGCGGCTATATATCACTCGAAAACAACGAGCTCTCGGCAAAAAAGTGCGACCAGATTACAGTTTCAGCTCTCGAAAACAAAGCCGATATGCTGATTACAGCCTGTCCGCTATGTATGTACAATCTTGATGCCAATACGAACAGTGAGCATAAGACCAAACTGCCGATTGTATATTTCACTGAGCTGCTAGCACAAGTACTGGATATCTGAAGGAGGAAAGCAGAATGCTACAGAAACAACAGTTGCAGGCTGAAACGATCCGCAGGATCAGCGGTGTAAATACCAGAAAATGCATGAAATGCGGTAAATGCACGGCTACATGTCCAGCGCACTCCGAAATGGATATAAGTCCACATCGTTTTGTTTCGATGGTTGAGAACAATGAGATAGATGCATTGATGTCTTCTGACAGCCTCTGGAAATGTCTCTCTTGTTTCGCATGCGTGGAACGCTGCCCTCGTGGAGTGGAGCCTGCGAATCTGATCGAAGCAGTTAGAGTAACTGCAGTCCGCATGCAGAACAGAAACAGACTGCTGCCGGAGAACATACCATCACTGCTAAACAATAAGCTGCCGCAACAGGCGCTGGTTAGTGCTTTTCGCAAATACAGCAAATAAGAAGAGGTGAAGTAAATTGCAGAGAATAGGAGTTTTCGTTTGCTGGTGCGGTACAAATATCGCGGCAACAGTCGATATTGATACAGTCGTTGAAGCGATGAAAAGAGAGCCAGGTGTGGTTCACTCATCAGATTACCAGTATATGTGCTCAGAAGCAGGACAGAGCCGTATCAGAAACGCGATAAAAGAGCATAATCTGACAGGAATAGTTGTTTGCGCTTGTTCTCCACGTATGCATGAAACAACCTTCCGCAAAGCGGCAAAAGCTGCTGGTCTTAATGAGTTTATGGTGGAGATCGCAAATATCCGTGAGCACTGTGCCTGGATCCACAAGGACAGAACAGAGGCTACTGAGAAGGCAGTTGTTCTGGCAAGAACAGCTGTAGCTAAGCTTAATCTCAACAAACCACTGACGCCAGGAACAAGTGACGTTGTTAAGCGTGCGCTGGTCATCGGAGGCGGAATTGCCGGTATACAGTCAGCGCTAGATATTGCAGAAGCTGGATATCAGGTGGATATAGTAGAGAAGGAGCCAACCATCGGCGGCAAGATGGCCCAGCTGGATAAGACTTTTCCAACATTGGACTGTGCCGCCTGTATACTTACTCCCAAGATGGTAGAAGCTGCTCAGCATGACAATATCAATCTCATAACATACAGCGAAGTGGACTCAGTATCCGGCTTCGTCGGCAACTTCACTGTAAAGATCAGGAAGAAGGCCAGAAGTGTCAAGGCTGATATTTGCAGTGGTTGTGGTATCTGTACTGAGAAATGTCCCTCGAAAAAAGCAAAAAGCGAGTTCAACATGGGACTCAACAATCGCAGTGCAATCTACATACCTTTTGCTCAGGCTATTCCCAATGTGCCGGTGATCGACCGCGATCAATGCATTAAGTTCAAGACCGGCAAATGCGGCCTCTGTGCCAAGGTTTGCCCAGCCGATGCCATCGATTTCAGTCAGCAGGATGAAATCATCGAACAAAAATACGGAGCTGTTGTCCTGGCTACAGGCTTCAAGCCGATAAAGCTAGATAATTTCGATGAGTACAGCTATGCAGCCAGCCAGGATGTAATCACATCACTGGAACTTGAACGCATTATGAACGCTGCCGGTCCCACAGGAGGCAAGCTGCTGCGCCCCTCAGATAAAAAGCATCCGCATACGATGGTATTCGTCCAGTGTGTCGGCTCTAGAGATACTACAGGCTGCGGCAAGACTTACTGCTCCAAGATCTGCTGTATGTACACTGCTAAACATGCCATGCTTATCCGTGAAAAATATCCGGACATTGATGTGCATGTCTTCTATATAGACGTCAGGACTCCTGGCAAAAATTTCGATGAGTTTTACAGACGCGCTGCGGAGGACTACGGCGTGAATTATATAAAGGGAATGGTCGGTAAGGTTGCTCCCACGAATGGTAAGCTGATGGTTCAGGGATCTGATTTGATCGCTGATCGCCAGGTTATCATCGAGGCTGACATGGTAGTACTGGCCACTGCAATTGAGCCAGACCAGACCGCAAAGAGTCTGGCTACCATGTTGACCGCCAGCATCGACACGAATAATTTCTTCACAGAGGCGCATCCAAAACTGCGTCCTGTCGAGAGCCCGACAGCAGGTGTTTTCCTCTCCGGTGTCTGTCAGGGTCCGAAGGATATTCCCGAAACTGTAGCCCAGGCCTCCGCAGCCGCTGTAAAAGTTGTAGGACTGCTGTCGAAGGATAAACTTGTCAGCAATCCATGTGTGGCCGGTTCAAATGAGCTTCTCTGCAACGGCTGTTCCAATTGTCAGCATGTCTGCCCATACGGAGCGATCGATTATGTCGAAAAAGAGTTTCGTATCAACGGCAAAATTAAAATTCGCAGAGTAGCCCAGGTCAATGAAGCAGTTTGTCAGGGCTGCGGTGCCTGCACAGTCGTCTGTCCGTCGGGTGCGATGGACCTGAAGGGCTTCACGAATCAGCAGATCATGGCGGAGGTAGATGCTATATGTCGATAGAAAAAAAAGAATTTAAACCTCTGATCGTCGCTTTTTGCTGCAACTGGTGCAGCTATGCCGGTGCCGATCTGGCTGGTACGAGCCGACTGGCTTATCCTGCCGAGATCAAGATCATCCGCGTGCCTTGCTCATGTCGCGTCAATCCGATGTTTGTTCTGCGGGCGTTTCAGCGCGGAGCAGACGGTGTCATTATTGCCGGTTGTCATCCGGGCGATTGCCATTATACAAGCGGCAACTACTTCGCAAGACGCCGCATGACAATGCTCTTTTCTATGCTGGATTTCTTCGGCATTGAACGTGAACGGACGAGAGTCGACTGGGTTTCAGCGGCAGAAGGTGTTAAATTCTCGACAGTCATGAATGATTTCTCGAAAAAAATACATGAGCTTGGCGAGAACCGGAGACTGGGGGATCTGAGATGCAAACAAACAATAGACCGGTAAAAGAAATAGCACAGGAAATATTCGCTGAGAATCAGGCTGAGCGCATACTTGGCTGGAAACGCGGAGAGTTTTTCTATGATAACAGTCCTGCTGTTTTCTCAGCTGCCGATGAGCTGCAAGAATTCGTCTACGATGCCTTCTGTGGCAGCAACCTTAGCAAATTTCTGGTAAAAGAAGCAGCTAAGGAGGGCAGAATAGCCGTCCTGCTGAAACCATGTGATCGCTACAGCTTCAATCAGCTTGTAAAAGAACATCGTATCGATAAGGAAAACGTTCTGCCAATTGAGATCGACTGTGATGGCATGGTCGATATAGATAAGGTTCGCGCGCTTGGTATCAAAGGGATCAAGAGTATATCTGCTGACGGTGATCAACTAACCATTGAAACGGTTTATGGTCAGAAGAATTGCAGCAAGGAAGATGTGTTGCTCCTTAAGTGCCAGACCTGCAAGGATCGAACAGGCGGTGACCGCTTCGCACTGGTAAGAGAGATTGAAGAAATGAGCTCGGTTGAGCGCTATGAATTCTGGCGTTCAGAACTCTCCAAATGTATCCGTTGCAATGCCTGTCGTAATGTCTGCCCAGCCTGTACCTGTGAAAAATGTGTTTTTGATAATGATAAATCAGGTATAGCTAATAAGGCTAACAGCGACAGCTTCGAAGAGAGCCTATACCATATGATCCGCGCTTTTCATGTAGCCGGCAGATGTACTGACTGCGGCGAATGCTCACGTGTTTGTCCTCAGGGAATACCGCTGCATCTGATCAACCGCAAGGTGATCAAGGATTTGAATGAATTCTACGGCGAATACCAAGCTGGTGCTGATGACAGCAGTGTCGGTCCGCTTACCAGCTATGAACTCGATGATGTCGAACCAGATATCGTCATGAACAGAGGAGGTGGCAGATAATGAGCAGCAGGATCTGGAGTATTGATCTGGAAAAAGCAGATGAACTGTTTAATGCTCTGGCTGCCGGGCAGAGATTATATCTGCCGATCGAACAAGCCGGACAGGTGCAGTTTAAGGAATATGATCCAGCTGATAGCAAGCAGAAGGTCAGGTTAGATGCACTAAATACCGTTCGTTCTGCCAAGGATCTGTTTTTCCCGCAAAGTGAAAATATGGCTGCTTTCAAAAGAGAAGGTAAAAAAATTGAGATAATAGACAACCGTGAACGGGTCTCGCCTTTTGCCATTTTTGGTGTCAGAGCCTGTGATGCCAGAAGCTTCGAGATTCTGGACAGGGTTTTTCTAAGCGAGCCGGTCGATGTTTCATATGCAGATCGCAGAGAGAATGGCACGGTCATAACGCTGGCCTGTAATGAACCGGAAGAGACCTGCTTCTGTGAGGCCTTCGGAATTGATGCAGCTGAACCAGGCGGGGATATATCAGCCTGGATCGCTGACGGCAAGATCTGGTGGCAGCCCATCACGGCGCGAGGCGAGGCTCTGACAGAAGCACTTGCCGATGTGCTGACAAACGCGGAACCCGATGATGAGAAGCTGGTTATGCAGAAGAAGCAGATCAGAGAGATCATTGCACAGCTGCCACTTCATGAGCTGTCGCTTGAGAGCTTCCAACCAGAGCGGCTAAAAGAGATATTCGATTCGCCGAAATGGCAGGAGCTTTCAGAAGCATGTATCGGCTGCGGGACCTGTACTTTTGTCTGTCCGACCTGTCAATGCTATGACATTCGTGATTATGACACCGGCAATGGTGTACAGCGTTATAGATGCTGGGATTCCTGCATGTATTCTGATTTTGTTATGATGGCGCACGGTAATCCGAGAACGTCCCAGGTCGAGCGTTTCAGACAACGCTTCATGCATAAGCTTGTCTATTATCCCGCCAATAATGAGGGTGTTTACTCATGCGTTGGCTGTGGACGCTGCCTGGCAAAATGCCCAAGCTCGATGAATATCGTCAAGGTGGCAAAAGCTATCGGAGGTGAAGCAAATGTGTGAGTGCAGCTGCGGACATAATGGACATGAGCATATTCATGAGCATAAAGACGCGTTAATGCCAGTAATTGGAGTCGTTACCAGTATAAGAATCGATACACCTGATGTGAAAACATTTAGAGTTACAGCGCCAGAGGGCGGTATCTGTTTCGACTATGTGCCAGGCCAATGTGCGATGTTGTCAGTCCCAGGTGTTGGTGAGGCGATGTTCTCGATCACATCGTCTCCTACCAATAAAGACTATATGGAATTCAGCATTAAGAAGTGCGGGACTTTGACCGACTGGCTGCATGAAATCGAGCCAGAACAACAGCTGACAATCAGAGGACCTTATGGCAATGGCTTCCCGGTAGAGGCTGATTTAAAAGGGCAGAATCTGTTGTTTATAGCAGGTGGTATTGGTTTGGCACCACTTCGTTCTGTGATTAATTACTGTCTTAATAATAGAGACAGCTATGGCAGTATTGATATCGTCTATGGTGCCAGATCATCATCAGACCTTGTACATATAGAGGAGCTGAAAACTGTCTGGCCTGAACTCAAGGATACAAATGTTCATCTGACGATCGACAGACCGGAAGAGGGCTGGGATGGCCACGTTGGTTTCGTACCCTCTTATGTAAAAGAACTTGATTTCAGTCTGGATAAAACTGTTCTGCTATGTGGACCGCCGATCATGATCAAGTTTACTTTGGCATCTCTTCAGGAGATCGGGTTCGATAAAACTCAGGTTTTTACTACGATGGAGCTGAAGATGAAATGCGGTGTTGGCAAATGCGGCCGCTGTAATATCGGTTCGAAATATGTCTGTAAGGATGGTCCGGTTTTCCGCTGCGATGAGCTCGATGAGCTGCCGGATGAATATTGATCAGAGTTAGAGTAAAAGTAAAATCAGCGGCCTGGAGCATAATTCCGGCTAAGCTATGGAGGTCAAGATAATGAGAGAAATGGTAAATGTCTATATCATGGGCAAGAAATATACGGTGCCGGAGGAGCTTACGATCATGGGTGCCATGGAGTATGCCGGTTATCAGCTGATTCGTGGCAGTGGCTGCCGCAATGGCTTCTGTGGCGCCTGCGCTACTGTCTACAGGATCAAGGGCAGGACGGAGCTGCAGGCTTGTCTGGCCTGTCAGAAACAGGTAGAGAATGATATGTATCTGGCGACTCTGCCGTTCTTCCCGCTGATCAAGCAGCAATACAATATCAATGAGATCAGTCCGGAGGAGCAGCTTATGATGCAGCTTTATCCCGAGATATATAAGTGCATCGGCTGCAATGCCTGTACAAAAGCTTGTCCGCAGGAGCTGAATGTTATGCAGTATATTGCTTATGCTCAGCGCGGCGAGTTCGAGAAATGTGCCGAGGAGTCTTTTGACTGCGTTATGTGCGGAATCTGCTCGTCACGTTGTCCGGCAGGTATTTCCCATCCTCAAGTGGCACTGCTGACCAGACGACTTACAGGCAAATATCTTGCTCCGGAGTCTGACCATCTCAAGCAGAGAGTCGAGCAGATCGCAAGCGGACAGTTCAGAGAAATGATGCAGTCGATCATGCAGAAGCCGCTCGAAGAGATCAAGGAACTCTATAACAAGAGAGAGATCGAGCAATAAGCTGATAACCGGAGGGACACAAATATGTTTTCACAGGAAATGATGGATTCAATAAAAAAAATTGAAGCAACCAGGCAGAGCAGGATCGGTGCCGACCTGCGGAGGATGACCGCTGATGAGAAGGAGAAGCTCCTGAAGGAGTATCATCCGGATTTCGTTGAGGACGGCTTCTCAACTCTGGAGATCGGTCCCAACAAGGGAGACAAGGTGCCGCATGAGCTGGCAGATCTGCTTCAGGCAAATAGCCGCCTGCTTGATCTTGATAATTATAAAGATCTGTCTGAGCTTGAGGCTGAACTGATCGAGCCTGATTATGATGTTGATGTTCTGATAATAGGTGGCGGTGGAGCCGGTGCTTCGGCTGCGATCGAAGCAGATGAGGGTGATGCCGATGTCCTGATCGTGACTAAACTGCGTATGGGCGATGCCAATACAATGATGGCAGAAGGCGGCATCCAGGCAGCTGATAAGGCCAACGATTCCCCGGCTCAGCATTATCTGGACGCGCTTGGCGGCGGGCATTACACCAATAAGCCAGATCTGCTTCATAAACTTGTTACAGAAGGCCCGGACTGTGTCAAATGGCTTAATGATCTCGGTGTAATGTTTGACAAGGATTCCGATGGCAACATGATCACCACACATGGCGGCGGCACTTCGCGTAAGAGAATGCATGCGGCAAAAGACTATTCAGGTGCTGAGATCATGCGTGTTCTGCGTGATGAGGTCATGAACCGTGAGATTCCAATTGTTGATTTCACTGCAGCGATAGAGCTTATTCTTGATGATCAAGGCAAAGCTGCCGGTGCTGTGCTGATGAATCTTGAGACGAAAGAAATCCTGATCGCCAGAGCAAAAACCATCGTCATAGCGACAGGTGGTGCCGGCAGACTCCATTATCAAGGTTTCCCGACTTCGAATCATTATGGTGCGACAGCCGATGGCCTGATCCTGGGTTACAGAGCCGGAGCAGCACTGCTATATGCCGATACACTTCAGTATCATCCTACCGGTGTCGCTTATCCTCCGCAGATCTTCGGTGCGCTTGTAACTGAGAAAGTACGTTCGCTCGGTGCTCAGCTGGTTAACTGTGAGGGTGAGGCTTTTATGAATCCATTGGAAACGCGTGATGTTTCAGCGGCTTCCATAATCAGAGAATGCCGTACACATAAAAAGGGTATCGCGACGGCCGAGGGCGAGGGTGTCTGGCTGGATACACCAATGATCGAACAGCTCCATGGAGAAGGAACGATCGAAGCTCGTATTCCCGGCATGATGAGAATGTTCGGTAAATACGATATTGATATCCGCAAGGTGCCTATCCTGGTTTACCCGACACTGCATTATCAGAATGGCGGACTTAAAATCGCAGCTGATGGAATGACAGATATTGAGAATTTATTTGTAGCCGGCGAGGCTGTCGGTGGCATTCATGGCAGAAACAGATTGATGGGTAACTCATTGCTCGACATTATAGTTTTCGGACGCAATGCCGGCAAAAACGCTTCAGCTAAATGTAAGGCAGTAGAAACGGGCAGACTCAGTCTGAAGCATGTTGAAGCATTCGCGGCAGAGATGGCAGCTGCCGGAATTGAAACTGAAAAAGTATCGCCGCTGCTTCTGCCTTCCTACACACATGGCAGAGAGAACGATTGAACAGGGGGATTAACATTCAGTGGAACTAGTATTCGTTTTTCTGATAGCTGCAATCGGTTATTTGATCGGCAGCGTAAAGATAAAAGGCATAGAGCTCGGAACAGCGGGAGTGCTTCTGGTCGCTCTGATTTTCGGTCATTTCGGTGTTGAGATCCCTGCATTTGTCAGTAGTCTCGGTATTGCCTTGTTTGTCACCTCGGTCGGTTTGATCGCAGGTCCAAAGTTTTTTCGCAATCTGCGTAAAAACGCTACATCCTATGTATTGCTCGGTGTAATCGTAATTTTTGCCGGTACTATTGCCTGTGCTGCAGTAATTATTTTAGCTGATGTACCGGCGGCACTGGCGACAGGTCTGTTTGCCGGCGCTCTGACTAGCACTCCGGGACTAGCCGCTGCTGCTGAGGCAGCTTCTGCAGCCGATGCACAGCTGGTCTCGGTTGGCTATGGTGTTGCGTATCCCTTCGGTGTCATCGGCGTAGTTATGTTCGTTCAGCTGATACCTAAACTGCTGAAGGTAGATATGGCAAAAGAACGAGAGAAATTTGAAGCAGCCAATGCTGTCGAGATCAAGTCATATACCAGGAAGCTGATTAGCTGCGACCCGATGGGCATGATGTCTTTTGCCGCGGCTGTAGTATTAGGTGTTCTGATTGGCAGAGTTTCAATTCCACTGCCAGGTGGAGCGTTATTCGCGCTGGGAACGTCAGGCGGACCGCTGATATCCGGTCTTGTGTTCGGTCATTTCGCACATATCGGGCCAATCAATCTGAAGGTCAAAAACCATGTGCTTGAGGTTTTTCGCGAATTCGGGCTTGTATTGTTTCTTATCGGTGCCGGCGTAAAAGGCGGACAAGGCTTCGTCGAGGTTTTGCGTACACATGGTGTAATGCTTTTTGTCTATGGTGCTGTCATAACGACGATTCCGTTGCTGGCCGGCTACTTCTTCGCCAGCAAAATTCTTAAGCTTAACCTATTCAATAATCTTGGTTCGATCTGCGGTGGTATGACCAGCACACCGGCTCTGGGCACACTGATCAGTGTTACCGGAACAAGTGAGATCGCGACTGCTTATGCCGCGACTTATCCGATGGCTCTGGTCTTGGTAGTTTTATCAGCGCAGTTCATGAATATAATCCTCTAGAATTAAGGAGAATAATTACTATGAAAGTTACTGTATGTATTGGCAGTTCATGCCATTTGAAAGGCTCAAGACAAGTAGTTGAACAGCTAAAAGAGCTCATTGCTTCCAAACAGCTGCAGGACCAGGTGGATCTAAGCGGAACCTTCTGTATGGGCAATTGCGAGCATGGCGTAAGTGCTTCGCTCGATGGCGAGAATCACTCATTGACACCTGACAATACCCGCGATTTTTTCGAACGCCAGATCCTTGCAAAACTTGCAGTAAATGATTGAAGGCGATATAAATGCAGGATCTGACAACTGATATTCTCAAACTCAAAAAATCGAACTGTAAAAACTGTTATAAGTGCATTAGACACTGTCCTGTTGACGCTATTCGTTTCTCGAACAATCAGGCTCATATCATAGGCCGCGAATGCATATTATGCGGCCAGTGCTTCGTAGTTTGTCCTCAAAATGCCAAAAAAATCAGGGATGATGCTGATAAAGCACGCAAGCTGATCGAGAGTGGTGTGCCGGTGATCGCAAGTCTGGCGCCGTCATATGCCGCGAATTATCATGACAGTGACCTCGAGGATATGCGGCATGCTCTTAAGCAACTTGGTTTTACCGATGTCGAGGAAACTGCGATCGGAGCCACTATCGTCAAGCGCAGGTACGAGCAGATGATTGAGGCTGACGATCATGATTTGATCATTTCATCCTGCTGTCATACTGTCAATCTGATGCTTCAGAAGCATTATCCCGAGGTGCTGCCTTATCTGGCGGATGTAATCACACCTATGCAAGCCCATAGTATCGATATCAAGCGCAGAACGCCTGATGCCAGGACTGTTTTTATCGGTCCCTGCATTTCAAAAAAAGATGAGGCCGAAGTAGTTTCAGATGCTGTTGACTGTGTTTTGACTTTTGAAGAGCTAGGCCGCTGGCTTGAGCTCGAGAAGGTGGTAGTCAAACAGAGCAGAGCCGTTGATCAGCAAACAGCCGGGTTCATGTTATCAGAAAGCAAGAACGATGCTTCTGCTAACGATACTAAAAAAAGTATTGTCGATAAACAGTCAAAAACCGGACGAGCACGCTTTTTTCCAACTGCAGGCGGTATATTGAAGTCTATGGTCCGGCAAGAAGAATCAGACTATCGTTATCTGGCGATAGATGGACTGGAAAACTGCATTGCGGCGATAAAAGAAGTCGCGGCAGGCGGTCTGAAGCAC
>JAAYFZ010000387.1 GCA_012727965.1 Clostridiaceae bacterium | reverse complement strand
CTCAAGCAGAAGACAGCAGAGATATACTCTCGATCGCTCGCCACCGCTCAGCACATTCAGTTTTTTAAATACATCTACATCCCGGAAGCCATACCCTGCAAGTAGTGTTCTGGCACTGCTCTCATCGAGTTCTTCAGCCTGTTTTTGTACTGTTTCCAGAATTGAAGCATTTTCATCATCGAAATCAACATGCTGTCCCATATGGCCAAAAGTAGCTTGTTCTGACAGGCTGATCTCGCCTGTGAAATTACCTGTCTTGCCCATGATCAGTTTGAGCAGAGTAGATTTACCACAGCCATTCGGTCCGCAAAGACAGTATCTTTCGCCTCTTCTGATTGAAAAATCCACTTGATCAAACAGCAGCTCATTTTCCTTGTAGCCGAAGCTGACATTACTTATTCTGGCCAGCTCTTTGTCCGGTGCGCCGTCAATACGTCCGGGCATGAAGCGAAAATTGAGATTATTATGTTCCTTGCGAGCCTGGTCTCTGATGACGGTCAGCTTATCAGCTAGCTTAGCCGTTACCTTCTCTCTGGCATGATAGCCGGAAATATTCCTATGCGACAGCATAGTCTGAGTGACCTGTTTTTGTCTCTCGACTTCTTTTGCCAGGTTTTTGATTTCTCTTTCGAGCGTCAGCTGTCTTGCAGCCTCCTGTTCGATAAAACTTGTATAATTTCCGCTGTGGATAGTGATGCTTCCCTGACTGAGTTCAGCAACTGCTGTAGCAGTATGATCGATGAAGGCACGGTCATGTGATATAAATAGGACAGCACCTTTGAAGCTGTTCAGAAACTGCTCGAGCCACTCCATAGATTCTGCATCAAGATGATTGGTAGGCTCATCGAGCAGCAATAGATCAGGCGAACGAAGCAGCAGCCTTGCTAGAGCAACGCGCATTCTCTCGCCGCCGGATAATCTCTGCAGAGGCCTGTCAAGAATCTCTCTTCCGAGACCGAGGCCATCGAGAGCTTCCTGCATTCGGTGATGGAAATCATAACCACCTGCAGCCTCGTAGCTGGCTGTGAGTTGACCATATTGTGTGAGAAGTCTTGACTGCTCTGATGGATCAAACGTTCCATCCTCGGCAGATAAGCGGGCCAGGCTTGCTTCGCATTCTCGCAGCTCTTTTTCCATTTTGTCGAGCTCCTGATCATGCAGCGCATTCATGTCGAGCCTGCTGATTTCCTCAACATGCTGTGACAGATAGCCGGGTATAACCGAAGAGGGCAGGATAATTCTCCCGCTGTCAGGCTGCTCAAGACCCGTAATCAGTCTGAGAAGTGTTGTTTTACCGGTCCCGTTGCTGCCGGTAAGAGCCAGCCTCTCACTGCGATCAAGCTGAAACGATATTTGTTCCAGGACTTGAGTGCCGAAATAGGATTTGCTGACTTTTTCCAATGTCAGAATACTCATATTATCTCCGTTGATCGTTGAAAACACTAAATAGTTTCGCTGGTTACGAATAAATGTCCAACGAAACGTAAGTATAGCATATAAGGATGTTTTTTCTCTAGTTTCGGCAGAAAGCGTTAAGAAAAAACAGTTACTGTGACATTGTGAAAAGTGCTAAGTGACAGTATTCTTGTAGTATGCCGGGCTATAGACCGGATCATGACACAGATAGGAGGCAGCCAATGGCTAAACGTAAAATCGAAATATTGGACACGACATTACGTGACGGAGCTCAGATGGAGGGCATTTCCTTTTCTGTCAATGACAAATTTCAGGTGCTCGAGAATCTGGCCACGCTTGGTATCAGATATGTTGAGGCTGGCAATCCGGGATCTAATCCCAAGGATCGCGAGTTCTTCGCAAGATACAATGAAGCAGGAAATGAAGCCTATGGACATGCTCTGGCGGCCTTTGGCAGTACCAGACGCAAGGGGCTTAAGCCTCAGGACGACAAAGGCCTGGCTGATCTGTTGTCAGCCGGCACTGAGACGATCGTTGTATTCGGTAAGTGCTGGGGACTTCAGGTTCGCGAAGTGTTGCGTGTTTCCAAGAAGGAAAATCTTCTGATGATCGAGGAAACGATCGCCTGGCTGACTGAAAAAGGACGAGAAGTCATATTCGATGCTGAGCATTTTTTTGAAGCCTGGCGTGAGAATCAAGAATATACCATGGAATGCATGCGCGCAGCCGAGCGCGGCGGAGCAGTTTGCATCTGTCTATGTGATACCAATGGTTCAACGATGCCTGAGGAAGTGGCAAGAGTCACAACTGAAATGGTCTCGGCTTTTGCCGGGATGAAAATTGGAATTCATTGCCATAACGATACGGGTATGGCTGTTGCTAATTCGATCGCGGCTGTACTGGCAGGAGCCGACCATGTCCAGGGTACTCTAAATGGAATTGGTGAGCGCTGCGGCAATGCTAATCTTGCAACTATCATTGCAAATCTTGAACTCAAGTATGATATATCTTGTCTGCCCGAAGGACGGCTGGAGATGCTGACACCGATTGCGAGAGCTATGGCAGAAGTTGCGAATATTGTGATTCCGAACGGGGAACCATATGTCGGCCTGTCCGCTTTTACCCATAAGGCAGGTATGCATGTGGATGGTGTCAAGAAAAACCCGGCTACATTTGAACATGTACCACCTGATTCAGTAGGTAATTTCAGACGTTTCCTGATGTCTGAGATCGCTGGCAGATCTGCTGTTCTGGATGTTATCAGAAGGATAAGACCTGAGATGGCCAAGGATGCTCCGGAGGTAGCCGGTGTTCTGCATAAACTTAAGGCTATGGAACATGAAGGATATCATTTTGAAGGTGCTGAAGCATCGCAGGAGTTGTTAGTCTGTAAGGAGCTCGGTATCTACAAACCGTTCTTTAATCTTGAAAAAATCAGGATAGCCAGTGAACAGCCCCAGACGGGGGAATACAGTGCTTATGCATTTATCAAAATACTGGTTGATGGCGTTGATGAAACAACGGCAGCAGAGGGCGAAGGTCCGGTAAACGCTATGGACAGAGCACTCAAGAAGGCTATGAAAGTCTTCTACCCTGAACTGACAGATGTCAGACTTACTGACTTTAAGGTACGTGTACTTAATGCAGATGCTACTGCATCGAGTGTCCGCACCTTGATTGAATCAACAGATGGCCATCGAGTCTGGCGTACGGTCGGTGTTTCAACTGACGTGTTGGAAGCATCCTGGCAGGCGCTGGTAGACTCTCTTGAATATAAACTGATGCGAAGCCAATTAGGTTGGGAGGAATAAACTATGTCGATGACAATGACTCAGAAGATTCTGGCGGCTCATGCCGGACTGGATCATGTAAGTGCCGGACAGCTGATCGAGGCCAAACTGGATCTCGTTTTGGGAAATGATGTGACAACACCACCTGCTATCAAGGTTTTTGAAGAGACAGGTGCGGCTGATGTGTTCGATAAGGCTAAGGTGGCTCTTGTGCCTGATCACTTCACTCCTAATAAGGACATCAAATCAGCCGAGCATTGTGCCAGAATGAGGACCTTTGCCCGCAGATTTGATATTGAGAACTATTATGAACAGGGCGAAGCAACTTTTGGTATTGAGCATGTTGTTCTGCCGGAGAATGGTCTTGTTATGCCAGGCTACGTGATTATCGGTGCCGACTCGCATACCTGTACCTATGGCGCTCTAGGAGCATTTGCCACTGGTGTTGGCAGTACTGATCTGGCTTGTGCAATGGTTGTGGGACAAACCTGGTTTCGTGTTCCTGAGGCAATCAATTTTAAGCTAGTCGGCAAGCTTAATCCCGGAATTACGGGAAAAGATCTGATTCTGCACATAATCGGTATGATCGGTGTTGATGGTGCACTCTATCAGTCGATGGAATTTACCGGTGATGGTGTAGCCACTCTGCCTATGTCTGACCGTTTGACAATCTGCAATATGGCAATCGAGGCTGGCGGCAAAAACGGAATTTTCCCTGTTGATGAGATTACTCTGGACTATTTGAAAAATTTTGCTCCCGAGCGTTTCGATCGCGGTGAATATACTGTATTTGCAGCAGATGAGGATGCAGAGTATGTTCGCACGATTGAGGTCGATCTGGCGAAGGTGCCGCTGACCGTAGCTTTTCCCCATCTTCCGGAAAATGCCCGTGAGATCGGCAGCTTCGAGCGTGTCGATATTGATCAGGTCGTAATCGGTTCTTGTACTAATGGCCGCATAGAGGATATGAGACTGGCAGCAGAGCTGCTAAAAGGTCACAAAGTCAGCAAAGGTCTTCGTTTGATCGTTATTCCGGGCTCGCAGCGTGTCTATCGAGAATGTCTGCGTGAGGGACTGATAGAAGTCTTCGTCGATGCCGGTGCGGCCGTAAGCGCCCGTACCTGCGGCCCCTGCCTGGGCGGTCACATGGGTATTCTGGCGGCCGGTGAACGCTGTGTCGCTACTACCAACCGCAATTTTGTAGGACGTATGGGCCATCCGAAGTCAGAGGTTTATCTGGCAGGTGTACCTGTGGCATGTGCCTCAGCGGTCAAGGGATATATTGCCGGACCAGCAGAGCTGGATGCCTGACAGATCCTGAGCAGGCAGCAATCGATAACGCTATGAGACAAATATGGAGGATATTAATATGAAGGCAAAAGGCAAGGTTTTTAAATATGGTGCTAATGTTGATACTGATGTCATCATTCCTGCTAGATATCTTAATACTGCGGAGCCGGCAGAACTGGCAGCTCACTGTATGGAAGATATAGATAAGGATTTCGTTAGCAGAGTTGAGCCGGGAGATATGATCGTTGCCGGACCGAATTTCGGCTGCGGTTCATCGCGTGAACATGCTCCGGTCGCAATAAAAGCCAGTGGCGTCAGCTGCGTCATAGCGCCCAGCTTCGCAAGAATATTCTATCGCAACGCTATCAATATGGGGCTTGCGATCATGGAGTGTCCTGAAGCTGTCGAAGCCATATCAGATGGTGATAAGCTTGAGGTAGATTTCGATACGGGTGTTATTTTCAATGAAACTACCGGCAAAAGATTCCAGGCGGAGCCTTTTCCCGAGTTTATTAAAAAAATCATCGAGTCTGACGGCCTCGTTGGCTATATCAGCAGAAAGAAGGAGCAGACACAATGACTAAGTATCAGATCGCGGTGATACCAGGCGACGGTATCGGACCTGAAGTAACAAATGGAACCAGAGCTGTGTTAGAGGCTGTTGCCAAAATCAGCGGTCATGAATTTCAGTTTACTGAATGGCTGGCTGGCGGTATTGCTATCGATGCTACCGGGGAGCCTCTGCCGGCGGCAACGATCGCTGGCTGCCGTAAGAGTGATGCAGTTCTTCTTGGCGCTGTTGGCGGTCCGCAGTGGGATAATCTGCCCGGTGATATAAGACCAGAAAGAGCCTTGTTGGGCTTAAGAGGCGAGCTGGGACTCTATGCCAATATCAGACCTGCAGTACTTCATGAGGCTCTGGCCGGTGCTTGTCCTTTGCATCCGCAAATAGCTGAGCGTGGTATTGATATTGTCTTCGTCAGAGAGCTGACAGGCGGTATTTATTTCGGAGAAAGAGGCAGACGCGATACTCAACAAGGAGAAGAGGCCTATGATACTGAAGCATACAGTGTCACAGAGGTGGAGAGAATTGCAAGGACTGGTTTCGAAATGGCTATGAAACGCAAACGTCGCCTGACTAGTGTCGATAAGGCCAATGTGCTTGAGAGTTCACGTTTGTGGCGTGAAACTATGCTTCGAGTTGCCGAAGAATATCCTGAGGTCGAGCTTGATCATCTCTATGTTGATAATGCTTCTATGCAGCTTATCAAGAGACCTGATGAATTTGATGTTGTCGTGACAACAAATATGTTTGGTGATATTCTTTCTGATGAAGCTGCCATGATTACCGGCTCGATCGGCATGCTGCCGTCAGCATCTCTTGGTGCTCCCGGCACACCTGGTATGTATGAGCCTATACATGGTTCAGCACCAGATATCGCCGGACAGGACAAAGCCAATCCGCTGGCAGCGATTTTATCTGCAGCCATGATGCTTAAGTTTTCTCTTAATTTGCCGTCAGAAGCAGCTATGATCGAAAATGCTGTAACCAAGGTATTGGCAGATGGTTTCCGAACAGGCGATATTTATCAGTACAGTGAAAATGAAACAGTGCAGCAGCTTGTCGGCACACGCCAGATGAGCGAACTCGTCATACAGGCCCTTGAGACCTGAGACCAAGGAAGGAGGCAGCAGGTCTATAACCTTAAAATCATAGACCTGTGAAACAATTATGAAAAGCGATGCAATCAAAAAGGG
>JAAYFZ010000386.1 GCA_012727965.1 Clostridiaceae bacterium | reverse complement strand
GCGCTAAGATCTGTCTGTACAGATACCTTGACCTTGTCGAGGTAATCCAGAAAATATGCTTCTTTGGCAGGATCAATGATTGACTTGATCTCAAAAACTGTTCTCCTGTCATAGTTCTTGCCGTTGATGATGATGTCCTGATTACTTGCCCTGATTTCAGACATTGCAACCATTCTCTCATCGTTAATTGAGATAGCTTGTGCTCCAAGCGCTCTAAGTTCATTTACAAACTGTCTCAAAACACTGTCTCTGACCATAACATCAGGCGGACAGCTGATTCGTATCGTCAAACCGAAATTACTTACCTCTCGAAGTCCGGCAAATACAGCTGCTCTCTCTCTTTCCTTAATGATACTCTCAATATATGCATTGCCTGAAGCATAGTCCTGCTCCAGTAATTCAATATAAGAAAACAGCTCAGCATTTCTCTTGGATAGCTCCTCGTTTTTTTTACTGTAATCTACCAGATTGTTATAGAGGTTTTCCAGTCTCTGCTCCGTAACATTATCAGCATTAACATTTTTCATCTGCAATGCAATAAGTACTCCTAAAACCATACAGATAAGAGTAAAAGCTATAGAGCGCATCGCGTTAATCTTCATTTTTTACAACCTCCAGCAGATTAATGTACTGACCGAAGCTATCTGCTTCTCTAAACGGCGGTACACGTACCTCATCATATTTGTTAACTTCTGCAATGACTCCGATTTCAGGAATCGTCAGCTGATTAATAACTTGATCATCAGTTACTGCTCTGAGCATTTTATCAGCAGGACCTAGTGCAGTAATCAAGTAGGGCGGCGTCATTCTCTCTCTATTACAGAGAATAGTCGGCCCGATACAATAAATGCCAGATGTATTTACCACTCTGATCCCGTTGATAGAGATAGCTGCAGCTCCATTATTTATCAGTAAATTGATAGCATGTCGGATATTGCCATCATGAATAATTGATGCAACAGGATCCCTAAGAGGATCATAATCCGGCTTATCATCAAGCTTAACAACAATTCCCTCGCCTTTTACCTCTGTGAAACCTGCGAGGATTCTGATTTTACTAATATCGGCTGAGAGCTCTTCATAGCCTTCTCGCTGCAGCAGAGTGTCAATTGCATCTTCACGTCTTGCCTGAAGGCTTTCATCTTCAAGCAGTAGCTGTTGATAGGTTGTCTCAAGCTTCTCGAGCTCTTTTTGCACTTCATTATAACTGGTTGTCAGACTATTGGCCTTGTAGTTTTTTTGAATAGACCTTATATGATTGCTGACGACCACACCGAAGAGCAGAAAAAGTATCATCAGCATGATACTCTGCCTGCTGATAGGTCCCAAGAATTCTTTTATGGTTTTCTTCTTATTGTTTTCTGTCATTTCAGCTTTTCTAGAAGCTCCTTGAACCAATCAGGCAGAGGACTCTCTACTTCAACCTGTCTGCCTGTAACAGGATGTTTGAAGCTAAGGCGAAAAGCATGTAATGCCTGGCCTTCGAGATCGTAGCTGGGTCTGCCTGTTGCGTACAGTGGATCTCCGATGACGGGGTGTCCGGCATATTTCATATGAACTCTGATCTGATGCGTTCTGCCGGTTTCTAGCTCTGCTTCAATATATGTCGCTTTTGTCAGTCTCTCAATAACTTCAAAATGAGTTATTGATGGCTTGCCTTCAGCGACAACGGCCATTCGCTGGCGATGTTTGTGATCGCGTCCTATCGGAGCATCTATCGTACCTCGCTCAGCGGGCATCTGACCATATACAACAGTTCGATATGTTCGTCTGACTTCGTGACGTCTGATTTGATCAGCTATTTTGCCATGAACGATATTATCCTTTACGACCAGAAGCAGCCCTGAAGTATCCTTATCAATACGATGGACTATACCTGGTCGGATAACACCATTGATATCTGACAGCTGTCCTTGGCAATATGACAAAAGCGCATTTACCAGGGTGCCGTCCTTATGTCCCAATGCCGGATGTACAACCATGCCCTGCGGCTTATTTACTACCAGCAGCCATTCATCTTCATAGGCTATATCCAGTGCGATTTCCTGCGGCTCAACAGTCATCATTTCGGGGTCAGGTACATTTACTGTAATCTCAGCACCCTCCGAAAGCTTAAGTGATGGTTTAATCTTCGCCATGCCGGCTATCTGAACATTGCCTTCAGTTATAAGAGTGTGTATGTATGACCTGGACAGCTCTGGTAGACTATTACTCAGCCAGGCATCTAGTCTGGAACCGCTATTATCCATAATAAGATCAAATTGCTTCATTATTTACGTCCTCTATGTCTTTCTTCTCAAGACCGAATGGGTGGTCTATAATTCTATGATCAGTAAACAGCAATATACACAATACAGCCGTTGAGCATACAATCAGGATATCTGCTAGATTGAAGGTTGGGAAAGCATAGCTGCCAAAATGAAAATCGAGATAATCAGTGACATATCCTCTGAAAACGCGATCGATCAGATTGCCCACACTGCCTGCAACAAGAATCGTCAAAACTACTTTGAGTTTAATATAAGGTGTTTTAAATATTATGTATATCAAGACCAAAGTAACTAATGCAGATATCGCGGCCAAAAAATAAATGCCCCAGTCCTTGTCAGCAAGAAAGCTCCAGGCCGCACCGGTATTCCTACGATTAATTAAGTGAAAAAAAGAAGGAATCACTGTTATAGAATCACCATAACTGATTCTTGCTTCCACAATATATTTGATTAATTGATCGGCACCTGCCAGCAGCAGGATTATTATTGCCCAGACCATATCCACAACTCCTCAATTCCTTTATAAGGATCATATTTATTCGGATCACTCTGCCCCTTCACTCTGTCACCATAGGCTGTAGCAGCATAAGGCAGATACAGATGAATATATGGAGAATCAGCAGCTATCTTTGTTATGAGTCTGCTGAAGCTCTTCTGCTTATCCATGAAGTCTATTCTATCAGTTTCATTAGGCTTGTACCAGATTTCATGGAAGCTAAAGAGATCTAGTCTTCCTTTTGCGTAATCATTGATACCTCTCATCATAAGATACTCCATTCCGGCAACGGACCCGTCAGGACCATATAGCCAGGAGGGATTTTCAATTTCCGGGATATCCGTCTGACAGAGCACCAGATCATAATCCTTGTCCTCAAGTGCTAATGTGTAATCTTCCAGCTGCAGAATTTCAAGTTCAACATTATAAATACTATCAAGTATATCTTCTATACCTCTAGCCGTAGATATAAGATGATCTTCATAAGGCGCAACTAATCTGATTTGAGGCCTCATATCAGCTATAGAAGATTCATCAGTAGTCTCAGAAGACGCATTTTCATCGCTTGTTTCATTTACATTATCCTGCTCATCCTGAATGTCAGGCTGAGTTTCCATAACTGTAGGATCATCTTGACTAGGCATTCCAAGAAGATTACTTATTTTTGCCAGTGAAAAGTCAGTCATAAAATATGAAGCAGGTAAAGGGAAATCAGTTAATTCACCAGGCCAGAACTCGTTTAGCATTCTGAGATTTTCACTCTGCAGAGTTTTCTTGACCTCGAGAAGCATACCTTGATCGCTCAAATTGCCGCTCTCAGTATTGGCTGTGAGGAATACTTATGATAACCCGGTAAATCTAATCAAATCCAAATTATTGCGTGAATAGTAAAGCGCATAACTATTTGGAGTCAAAAGAACAAGATCAAGTTTATCTTCTTCAAGCGAACGCATAGCCTCTGCTTCATCGAAATACTGTTTTAAAATAATACGTTCAGGTC
The DNA here is from genome assembly GCA_012727965.1 of Clostridiaceae bacterium. GTDB lineage: Bacteria > Bacillota > Clostridia > Saccharofermentanales > UBA5734 > JAAYFZ01. Next base: position 25,027 of record JAAYFZ010000386.1, on the reverse strand, counting down.
CACTATCTGATTCAGGTCCATCTTCTGAAGTTTGAACAGGTCTTAGTATCAAGTCACCATTATCTTCATAGCTGCTTATACGATATCTACCTGTTCCTGGAATGATTTGCCATGGATCATCTGACTGCCATGAAATAGATGGAATAACAAAATAATCAAGCAAAGCTGCAAATTCTGCTGCCGGTTCGCTAAACACACATTTAAAACTATATTTATCAATAACCTTTATATCCTGCAAAAGACTGAAAGTTTCATCTGCCTTCCTAACCTGAGGAAATTCGATATATTCTTCAGATTCATCTTGATCATCATTATCATCACTGTCTTCATCTTCCGTTTGATCATCTTGTTCAGGATCGGTTTGCTCAGGTTCAGTTTGATCGTCCGGATCAGCCTGCGTGTCTGCATCATCTGTCTGGTCATTTGCTATGAATTTGTCAGGCCTGAAGGAAGGTCCGCCGTTTTGTGACCACAGATATGATAATGAAAGCGCGGCATCTGCAGCCTGCAGCTCAGAACCATCATGAAAATACTGGCCTTCTTTTACCATTATAATCAGGTTCAGTCCGTCCTCGGTCCAAATTATCCTGTCAGCAAGATCATAGGTAAGAGATCCATCTTCCCTGTTTGTTAGCAATGAGTCATAAACCAATTTGTATGCTGCCTGTCCAGTATATGTTTGATCTGTAACAGGATTCAGATCTCTTCTGCTGCTCCAGTATATTCTTAGAGGTCCAGACGAACCGCGTTCAAGACTGTCATAATAATCACTCTGTTCACCAGGACTTAATTCAGTAACTGTCGTTGTAGTTTCTGCAGCCGGCTGACTGCATGAGGAAATAAACATCGCAAAAGCGATGACTAATGCAGTTAATGCCATTGTTCTGGAGGATAATTTATTTACTAAATGCAATTTATGAGTTGCATAGGCTCTTCTTCTCAAATTTATTCCCCGCTCCCAATTGAATGAGGCCAGCTGATTCTTCTGATGCTTCTTGCCTGACCGCTCGCACGGTCGACATCAACAACTACACCATGAAGTGCACCTCTGCCTCTGGCAGCTTCATATGGCGCAGGCAGCCGTTCGACAAATCGACGTAGAGAAGACTCCCTGTCCATGCCGATTATACCATCAACCGGGCCTGTCATACCAACATCAGTTATATAGGCTGTACCAGCCTCCAGGAGCCGTTCATCGGCTGTTTGCACATGGGTATGAGTACCAACGACCAATGTCGCTTCACCGTCCAAATACCAGCCCATGGCAATTTTCTCGGAAGTTGCCTCAGCATGAAAATCAACAACAACTATTTTTGTCTGATATTTCTTCTTGAGCTGTTCGATAAATGGTTTGATCATTTGGAATGGATCATTATGAGCATCCATATATACTCTGCCCAGAAGATTCACAACTATAATATTACCAAGCTCATGGCGAATAACAACATGGTCTCTGCCTGGCCAGGAAGCTGGCCCGTTTGCAGGCCTCGCAACATAAGACAGGTCATCGATCGTTCTTATCAGATCTCTCTTAGACCATGTATGATTACCCATCGTTATGGCATCAACACCAAATGAGGCGATTTCTTCTGCCAGTTGTGCGCTTATCCCTAAACCAGCAGCAGCGTTCTCCCCGTTTGCAATGCAAATATCTATATCAAAACGTTCTCGTATGACAGCTAGGTGATCCTTAAGTATGTGTCGGCCGGAAGCCCCGACTATATCGCCGATAAATAATATTTTCAATTATTTTCCTCCTGAATATTTTCTCTATTTTAGCATTATTAATGAATGCAGGCAAAAAAAGAAGGAGTCATAAGACTCCTCCTTTACATCACGATTGCAATAAAGTCCAATCAGGATCATTTTGCGAATTCTGTGACCCTGGTCTCACGAATAATGTGGACTTTGATCTGACCTGGATAATCAAGCTCTTCTTCAATCTTCTTACAGATTTCACGTGCTTTCAAAATCATTTCGTCATCGCGGACATTCTCCGGTCTGACCATAACTCTTATTTCACGACCAGCTTGTATAGCATAGGTCTTCTCAACACCTTCGAACGAATTTGCTATCTCTTCGAGCTTCTGTATTCGTTTGATATAGGTTTCAAGGTTTTCTCTTCTGGCACCTGGTCTCGCGGCCGATATTGCGTCAGCTGCAGCAACCAGTACAGATATCATCGAGTTTGGCTCGACATCGCCATGATGTGATTCTATGGCATTTACTACATCAGGTCCTTCTTTATATTTCCTGGCGATTTCAGCACCAAGCGATATATGTGAACCTTCCATTTCGAAGTCAGCTGCCTTGCCCAAGTCATGAAGCAGGCCGGCTCGTTTCGCCAGCATTACATCCAGTCCTAGTTCAGCCGCCATCATTCCTGTCAGCCAGCAGACCTCAATAGAATGCTGTAAAACATTCTGTCCGTAGCTTGTACGATAACGGAGCTTGCCCATCAACTTAATTATTTCAGGATGCAGACCCATAATGCCGGTTTCAAATGCGGCACGGTCGCCTTCCTGTTTGATGGTTGCGTCGACTTCTTTTCTTGCCTTCTCTACCATTTCTTCTATTCTTGCTGGATGGATTCTTCCGTCCAACACTAGTTTCTCGATAGTGATCCTGGCAATCTCTCTACGAATAGGATCAAAACTGGAAAGGATCACAGCTTCAGGTGTATCATCAATGATCAGATCAACACCGGTAAGTGTTTCGATCGTTCTGATATTTCTTCCTTCACGACCGATGATCCGCCCTTTCATTTCATCGTTAGGCAATGTGACCACAGAAACTGTCGTCTCAGAAACATAATCAGCTGCATATCTCTGGATCGAGCTGACGATAATTTCCTTAGCTTTTCTATCAGCCTCTTCCTTGGCAGTTTCTTCCATTTGTCTGAGCATTACCGCCATATCATGACGGTATTCCATTCTGGCTTCGTCGAGCACCAATGTTTTGGCATCTTCAACTGTCAGTCCGGAAATACGTTCTAGTTCAATAACCTTTTGTCTCTCAAGATCCCTGGCATTCTCTTCCAGTGCCAGCACATCGCTGACGCGGCCTTCGAGTGCCTCTTCTTTTTGTTCAAGATTTTCAAGCTTCTTCTCCAGTGTCTCTTCCTTCTGGTCGATACGATTTCTCTCACGCTGAAGTTCAGTCTTTTTCTCACGAACATCTTTTTCAAATTCAAGCCTGGTTTTATGAATCTCCTCCTTGGCTTGCAGGAGGAGCTCTCTTTTTCTGTTTTCACCGGTCTTCTGAGCCTCTGAGGCCATTTCTGCAGCGGCATGTTCTGCCTTTTCCTGTTCAGCTATCAGTTCTTTACTTTTACGGCTGAAACCAGCACGATAATATATTACCGTCCCAACTATTGCAAAAATTAACCCAATGACCAGACCGATAATTAGTTCTAGCCAGTGAATGGCAATCACCCCCATATTTATTTATCAAGTTGCAACAGATTCAACAATTAGCTTTCGTCTGTATCCTTTACATTCTATAGAAACTATATGGACATTGTCAACAAAAGAAAGCGGCCTGGATGAAATACCAGGCCGCTCTTTGCACATTTTTATTGTTTTTACCAATTATTTGATTAAAATGTGATCTCAATCAGAATAATATTCAGTTTTCTTCTTCTGCGAGAACACTATCAGGATAGATTTCTCTTGCATGGTAATGTGTATGCAGGAGTTCATGTGCCATGTGTCCATTAGCCTCGCCGAGGAAATTCTTGTACAACTCGATGATATCAGGATTCTGATGTGATTTACGAATTTCTCTGATCTCATCCTCTTCATAAAGGGCTTTTGCTCTAAGCTCACGGACATCTATGTCCATCAGATCCTGAGCCTTGACCTGAGGCTGACCACCGCCGCATACACAGCCGCCGTCACAACCCATTATCTCTATGAAATGATATTCAGGTGCTGTTCCGGCACGAATTGCGTCAAGCAATTTACGTGCGGCTGCTGTACTATGAGCAACAGCGACTCTGATATTATGTCCAGCGATGTTAAGCTCCGCTTCTTTGATTCCCGCATCAACACCACGCACAACCTTGTACTCGAAATCCGGCAGATCTTTCTCTTCCAGGATATCAGCAACGGTTCTAAGAGCTGCTTCCATAACACCACCAGTAGCGCCGAAAATGACGCCTGCACCAGAATAATCACCGATCAGGTCATTATCAGGTCCTTCATCAGGTAGTTTCATGAAGTCGATACCGGCTGTCTTGATCATACGGGCAAGCTCACGAGTCGTCACAACCGCGTCAACATCACGCTGACCAGTGGTCGGATTGAACATCTCTTCACGCGATGCTTCAGTTTTCTTAGAAGTACAAGGCATAACAGATACTACGAAGATATCTTCAGGTGCAATGCCTTTTTTCTGAGCATAATATGATTTGATGATGGCGCCTTCCATCTGATGAGGTGATTTGCAGGTTGAGAGATTATCCAGGAAATCAGGATAATAGAACTCAGCGAATCTGACCCATCCAGGTGAGCAAGAAGTGATCATCGGCAGCTTACCGCCATTGTTGATACGATTCAGCAGCTCATTACCCTCTTCAATGATGGTAAGATCAGCACCGAAGTTTACATCGTAAATTTTGTCGAAACCCAGACGATGAAGGGCAGCAAACATTTTGCCGGTTACACGGGTGCCCATAGGCAGACCGAACTCTTCACCAAGAGCAGCACGTACAGCAGGTGCAACCTGAGCGACAACATGCTTCTTGGGGTCATTGATGGCATCGAATACATTCTGGTCCTCTTCCTTTTCGTGAAGAGCGCCAACAGGACAGGCGATTATGCACTGACCGCAATATACGCAAGGTGCATCAGCCATACTGATATCATAGGCAGGACCGATTTTTGTTTCGAAACCACGATTGAGGAACGAGAGAACACTGATCGACTGTTTCTCACAGGCTGCTACACAACGTCCACAAAGTATGCACTTGCTGGCGTCACGATAGATAGACTGTGATTTGTCATCGATATTGGGCTCGCTCATTTTACCTTCAAAAGTAACCTGTCTGATATTATAGCGTTCAGCCAGATCCTGCAGCTCGCAGTTTTTGTTGCGGATACATGCAAGACAATCTCTATTATGATCAGAAAGAATCATTTCCAGAGTAGATCTTCTTGTAGCACGTACGCGATTGCTGTTTGTTTTTACTACCATACCTTCTGTGACTGGATTGACACAGGCAGCAGCCAGGGCACGTCCGCCGACAACTTCGACCAGACATACACGGCAGGCTCCAACCTCATTGATACCTTTCAAGTAGCAAAGGGTTGGTATATTGATGCCAGCCTTACGTGCGGCTTCCAAAACTGTAAAATTGGAAGGAACACTGACCTGGACATCATCTATTGTCAAGTTAACCATGTTCACTTAAATTCACGCTCCTTACTCGGTATCACTTCCGGATTATTGCCTTAAACTTACAGGCCTGCTCACAGGCACCACACTTGATACACTTGCTGGAATCAATAACATATGGTTCTTTGCCCAGCACTCCACTGATGCAATCAACAGGACAACGCTTAGCACAGAGTCCGCATTTTTTACAAAGATCAGGGATGATGTAATAAGTTGTAAGTTCTTTACAAACACCGCAGCGGCATTTCTTCTCTGTTACATGTTCAATATATTCCTCACGGAAATGCTTAAGAGTAGAAAGAATTGGGTTTGGTGCAGTCTGACCAAGAGCACAGAGTGAACCCTCTTTGATGGAGACAGCGATTCTCTCAAGATTATCTATATCTTCCATTGTGCCATTGCCTGATGTAATTTTATCCAGCATTTCCAACATTCTGGTCGTGCCGATTCTGCAAGGTGCACATTTACCACATGATTCCTCAACTGTAAACTCGAGGAAGAATTTGGCGATGTCGACCATACATGTGTCTTCGTCCATAACGATCATACCGCCAGAACCCATCATGGATCCTGCTGCGATCAGATTGTCATAGTCGATCGGAACATCAAGCAGTGAAGCTGGAATACAACCACCGGAAGGACCGCCAGTCTGAACAGACTTGAAAGCTTTGCCACCTGGAATACCGCCGCCGATATCATAAACGATCTCGCGCACTGTTGTTCCCATAGGTATCTCAACCAGACCGACATTATTTACTTTGCCGCCAAGAGCGAATACCTTGGTACCCTTGCTCTTTTCTGTGCCAAGTCCGGCGAACCACTCAGGGCCGTTGCGGATAATAGTAGGAATATTGGCATAGGTTTCAACATTGTTGAGGATAGTCGGTTTGCCAAATAAGCCTTTGACAGCTGGAAAAGGCGGGCGGGGCGTGGGATTACCACGTTTGCCTTCTATTGAACGCATCAGCGCAGTCTCTTCACCACAGACAAATGCACCAGCACCTAGTCTGATATCGATATCAAAATCAAATCCGCTATCAAATATGTTTTTACCGACGAGACCATATTCACGAGCCTGATCGATAGCCAGCTGTAAACGCTGTACTGCGATCGGGTACTCAGCACGTACATAAACATAACCCTGAGTAGCACCAATTGCATAGGCAGCAATTGCCATAGCTTCGACAATAGCATGTGGGTCACCTTCGAGGATCGAACGATCCATGAACGCACCCGGGTCGCCTTCGTCAGCATTACAACAGACATATTTCTGATCATTTTGCTGTTTAGCAGCAAATTCCCATTTTAGTCCAGTTGGGAAACCGCCGCCGCCACGTCCGCGCAGACCAGATTTCTTGATCATATCTATGACATCAAGCGGTGCGACCTTTTCTGTAAGTATTGTGCCCAGTGCCGTATAACCGTCATGAGCAATATATTCTTCAATAAGCTCCGGATTGATAACACCACAGTTCTTCAGAGCGACGCGCAGCTGCTTTTTGAAAAAGTCTGACTCCTCGACGTTCTGAGCATGAGTTGCCTTCTCTTCATGAGATACTGTCATAAGTCTTGTCACGAAGCGGCCTTTTACCAAGTGTTCGGAAACGATTTCAGAAACATCTTCTGGAGTGACTCTGAAATACATTACACCTTCCGGATAAACTACAACTATCGGTCCCTCGGCACATAGACCGAAACAACCAGTTTTAACTACTTTTACTTCATTGCTGATTTTATTATCAGCCAGCTGCTCTTCGAAATTTGAAATTATCCTGGGTGATTGAGATGAGGTGCAGCCAGTACCACAGCAAACCAGGACATGTGCTCTGTAAAGATCCATGAGCTTACGCCTCCTTGTATTTGGCAAGTATTGACGGTATCTCGTCAGCTGACAAACGTCCGTAAACATCGTCATTGATCGTGATAACCGGAGCGAGACCACAAGCACCTATGCAGCGACAGGCATTAATAGAAAATTTGCCGTCCTTTGAGCATTCGCCAGCCTTGATACCAAGCTCTGATTCGACTTTTTCGAGTATTGCCTGTGAACCTTTTACATAACAGGCAGTTCCCATACAAATACTTACCACATAATCGCCCTTGGGTGTCAGTGAAAAGAATGAATAGAATGATACGACCCCATAGACTTCGGCTACAGATACACCAAGACCCAGTGCTATTGATCTCTGCACATTAAGCGGCAGATAACCATAAATATTCTGTGCTTCTTGTAATACCTGCATCAGCGCATTCCTGCCATTAGCGGCATAACGCTGGATTACCTGGTCCAATGCCTGGACCATCTCGTCATGAGTCATTGTTTTTGTTGCTCCCATGATTTGACTCACCTCCCAAGTGAATACAATACCAAAGATTGTTCATTTCTACAATCATTTTCAGAAATTTTCTGTCATTTGACTTTGTTTCTGTAAACGTGTTAAAAAGAATCTCTATTGGAGGAAATATTTGTGCAGATTATTTATAAAGTAAATGAAAATGACAATGGCAAAAGAGCAGTTGATGTTCTTTGCTCAAGAACTGGCATGTCCAGAATAACAGGCAAGAAAATCAGACTATATGGCAGTCTGGAAAGAAACGGCCAGCATTGGCGTATGATTGATCCAGTAAAAACAGGAGATGTTCTAGTCGCAGAATATTGGCCTGAAGGCTCAAAAAATGCTCCGCTTAAGAAAGATCCGCTGCTGCCCATCGTATATCAGGACGAGTGGCTCATCATCGTAAACAAACCGATCGGCATGGTGACACATCCAACATATCTGCATGACAAAGGATCTGTGACCGACAGACTTGCAGATCATCCTCTGCATCCAGTTATCAGACTAGACCGCGATACTACCGGGCTCCTTCTGGTAGCGCTAAATGGTCATGCTCATCATGTGATTTCATCAAAAGGTATGGATAAAGCATATATTGCACTGGTTCATGGCAGATTACCGGCAAAAGAAGGCACTATTGAGCTGCCTATCGGAAGAGATCCTGACAGCATTATGTTAAGACGTATAGATGAAAATGGATTGCAGGCAAAAACTATGTGGCGGGTATGCAGATACTTCGCAGCTTCCGATGTTTCGCTAGTCAGGTTCAAGCTTCTGACAGGGCGTACTCATCAGATCAGATTGCATAGCAAATCCATCGGAAATCCTTTGCTTGGAGACTGGCTCTATGGCCGGGAAACAGCAGATAATGACTCATCACCTGTTGCAGATCAATTTGATCCTGACAAACTATTTAAGAGACAGGCACTTCATGCAGCTTCGCTGAGTTTCACCCATCCAAAAACACTAATAGGAAAATCAGTCACTGCTACAATACCAGAAGATTTTCGCAATGCTCTCAAAGCTATTTATGATTTCGAGAAAAAATCAGGCAAGACTATTTGAATCCATGTTTCCTGCTGCCTGTAAGAGCTGTTCTGCAAGTTCTCTTGCTTTTTGGTCGGCTATTCCGCCGCTTAGAAGTCTGGCCAGTTCGCTAGAACGACCATTATGGTCAAGCTCAGTCAATGAAGTATTGGTAGCTTGCCCGTCTGTACTCTTCTCTATCAGGAGATGCTTATCAGCATAAGCTGCGATCTGAGCCATATGTGTTATACAAAAAACCTGCCGTAATTTTGAAATTTGCTTAAGCTTGGTAGCAACCATACCTGCGGTATAGCCACTAACACCCGTATCAATTTCATCAAAAATCAAGACGGGTACATCATCAACATCTGCAAGTATAGTTTTTATAGCCAGAAGTACTCTTGAAGCCTCGCCGCCAGAAGCGATCTGGGCAAGCGGTTTCATAGGTTCACCGGGATTGGCGGAAATCAAAAAGGCTGCCTGATCATATTCCTGCTTGTTGAGAGATTCTTCTGAAGGGTCGGTATGCGTGATTTCAACAGATAAACGAACCCCTTTCATTCCGAGATCATTCAGCTGATTGGCAATCCCCTTTTCAAGCTCAGCTGCTGCTTGCTTCCTGGCCTCGAACAGCGTAATAGAAGATGAAATCAAAATGACCATTTCCTGATCAAGTTTTTTTCGCAAGCTGCTGAATCTGGCTTCGCCTTCTGATAGCTGATCTCTACGAGCAATCGCCTTGGACAGATAATTCATTATTTCTTCATGACTGTTGCCATATTTGCGCTTAAGCTTAGAAATTTTTTCCAGTCTCTCTTGTATCCGTTCAAGCTCGCCTGGTTGAGCCTGATACTTATCCAGCATATCCCTGATATCTGAGGCATGGACAGATAGCTGATCTATAATTGAAGAAATATCTTCATAACAACTCTTGGCGGCTTCTATATGCTTGGCAGGAAACTCAAGATGTTCACAAGCCTGTGCCAGCAGTGCCGGTACACAGTCATCCTGTTCTGCTGAAATCAAGGAATATGCGCCTTCAAGACTGTCTTGTATTCTCTCTAAACTGGCTAGAATTCTTTGTTTTTTCAGGAGCTTCTCTTCCTCACCCTGTTTAAGTGAAGCTGTTTCTATTTCCTCGATCTGATATTCAAGCAGATCAAGCTGCCTAGCCCTTTCTGCGGGATCTGACCCTAATGCTCGCAGCTGCTTTTGAAGATCTATGCAGGTGATCCTGACCTGCTTATAATCTGTAGATGCTGATTCAAGATAAGTTTTGCCGAAACGATCTAGAAGCTTAAGATGAGTATCGGGTCTAAAAATAGTCTGATGATCATTCTGTCCATGGATGTCGATCAGACATGCTGCTGTTTGTCTTAGCAGACTCTGACTGGCCATGCGTCCATTTATTCTGCACAGGCTTCTTCCCTGTTGATTTACTTCTCGGGATAGAATCAGCTCATCACCTGGTTCCATTTCCAAATCGGCTTGAAGAGACTGAGGTAGATACTTATGGGCATCAATAAACAGAGCTTCGACGGTAGCCTTCGACTGACCGTATCGAATCATTTCTCTTGTTAACTTATTACCAAGAAGAGAACCGATAGCATCAATCAGGATGGATTTACCTGCTCCGGTTTCGCCTGAAATAACAAGCAAACCATTCTGTGGTTCCAGAACGGCCTGCTCTATCAAGGCAAAATCTCTTATTTCGATTCTTGCCAGCATTCGCTTTCCTCCTCCAGGATCCAGGCTCTGCTGCTATTGTCTGGCCAGCTGATTAAGTCTTTCTGCCAGCTGTTCTGCCAAAGCTACTGATCCTGTCGCTATAAAAAGCGTATCATCCCCGGCGATGCTGCCTATTACTTCCGGCAGATGCATGGAATCAAGGGCAGAAGCCCCCGCCTGAGCCATACCGGGCAAAGTTTTCAAAATAACCAGGTTCATTGCCAAATCAATTTGAACAACTGCTTCTGCAAAAACCTTCATTAGCCTTCCTGAAGCAGCTTCCCCACTTCTCTCCATGGCGACATATTTCTGACCGCCTTGACCAGTAGATACCTTGATAACTCCCAGAGCCTTTATATCTCTGGAAACAGTTGCCTGAGTAACATCAAGCCCGGCTGCCTGGAGACTGGAGACTAATTCTTCCTGTGTTCCAATTGAACGTTCTTTTATCAACTGCAGTATTTTTGACTGTCTCTCACTTCTATTAGGTTTCATCTTATAATCCCCCTGGCGTGTATCTTCTGAGGAATAGTGGCGAAGAATTGATCCTCATATAATTTGATCAGTGAAAAATCATGTTTTGCTCTACGAACATTTATTCGGCTGCCACTTGCAACCTCTATCTCCTGCCTGCCGTCAATAGCTATCAATGTATGGCAGGGATAATCACAAATTGTTACTACAACTTCACTATCAGCATCAGATAAATAGCTGCGGTTATGCAGTGTATGCGGACAGATAGGATTTATCATGATCAGATTTAGACTAGGATGCACGATAGGTCCGCCGGCAGACAAAGAATATGCAGTTGAACCGGTAGGTGTAGATACGATAATTCCATCCCCCGGAATCCTCTCAACATCAACATTATTGATCCTGAGATCAAGATTGAGAATACGTGAATGACGACCTCTCGATATAACAACATCATTAAGCGCTATTCCAGTCTCTATGAGCTCGTCATCAGGTCCATAACAGGATGCTTCAAGCATCATGCGTTTTTCGGTCGTATAGTTTCCTGTGATCAGATTTCTGACTGCCTCTTCCAGCCCATCAGGTTTGATTTCAGGTAAGAAACCAACACTGCCGAGGTTTATTCCAATCATAGGAATATCCTGACAACCTTCAAGGTGGACCGCAGATAAAAAAGTTCCATCACCGCCAAGGCAGATGATCATATCACAATCAGAATAACTACCTATGATCACACCGGGAGTTTCTGCTAGAACAGTATCCTGATAATGGTCGTCAACTATTGGATCTGCGTCTTGCTTTATAATTAACTCAGCCAGCCTGACTGCTGTTCTGAAGCCCTTATCTTTTTCCGGATTGGAATAAATGCCTATCCGCATATTACCTCCCTGATGATTTCAAAAAATGAAACAGCCTGCAAAACTAAGCAGTCTTATACATTATAACGAATAATATTCATAAATACACGTAGTATAAGCGAATGATAAGCTAAAAATAAATTTAATATAGATTGATTCATTCAGGCTGAAGTATATTTATTCTTTGATAATTGCGAGCAGATCCTCATAAATACCTGCTGCATCCAGTCTATGGGCAGCAAGAAGTTCAAAACGGCTTGCCTGATCCAATCCTGGATCAACTATTCCTTTAAGCATTATAGATGCTCCGGGGACAGCAGTAATAATCTCGACAAGAATACTCTCGCCAAAGCCGCCTTTTACCAATGCGTCTTCGATTACTACAAGCCTGCCTGTTCTCTTGACTGAATCTATTAATGACTTAGTATCAAAAGGTGATGCTTTGAATATCCCAAACAGATCACAATTGATATTGTTGTCTTGCCTGATTTTTACACATGCTTCTTGAGCATTCTCAGCCATCACGCCCAGGGCTGCAACAGTACAGTCGTTTCCATCAGCCATTTTCCAGAAACAGGAGTCGATCGTCAGTTTATCTCGCCCTGATATTATTTGATCCGGCATTGAACTTCTGGGATATCTGATTGCTGCGGGCCTGCCACAGGCAATCGCCTGATCAATCGACCAAAATAGACTGACCTCATCAATCGGACAGTATACATCAAGCTCAGGCAGTGGCAGCAGTAAACTTAAGTCGTATATTCCTTGATGAGTTTCCCCATCTTCTCCGACCAGTCCCGCTCTATCTATAGCAAGCACCACTGGCAGTTTCTGTAAACAAATATCATGCAGCAGCTGATCATAGGCTCTCTGGAGGAACGTTGAATATAGTGCAGCAATAGGTTTCATACCGCCAGCTGCTAATCCAGCTGACATCGTAAGAGCATGTTGTTCCGCTATGCCGACATCGAAGAAGCGCGCAGGAAATTTCTCTGCGAAGCTTGTTAGTCCGGTTCCTGCTGTCATAGCAGCAGATATTGCACAGATCCTCGGATCTTTTTTACCAAGCTCGACCATATGCTGACCGAAGGCGCCGGAAAAGGTTTGATTGCAGTGAGACTGACCTGGCTTGCAAACGCCGCTCTCAATAACGAAGGGAGCTATCCCGTGGAAGCGGTCCGGCTGCTGCTCCGCATAAGTGTATCCTTTGCCCTTTTGTGTCAGAACATGAAGAAGAACTGGACCATTCATATTCTTGATAGCCGACATATGATGCCTTAACGAGTCGATATCATGTCCGTCAACAGGCCCATAATAGCGGAAGCCCAACTGTTCGAACAATATTCCTTTGTCTCTGAGCCAGAGCCTATCCATACTCTTTGCAGTTTGTAGAAGTTTACAAATCGGCTTGCCTATCAGAGGAATCTTACTCAGTACTGCTTCCATCGAGTTTTTGAGACTCATATATCCTCTTGATATTCTCAGTTTTTCAAGGTGCTTGGACATACCGCCGACATTTGGACTTATTGACATCTGATTATCATTTAGTATAACTATCAGGTTTTCCTTCGATTGACCAGCATCATTAAGAGCTTCAAAAGACATCCCACCAGTAAGGGCTCCATCGCCGATTACAGCAATCGCATGTCCTCCCCGACCTGTCCTGTCCATTGCTCTTACCAGTCCCAAAGCAGCTGAGATCGAAGTGCTGCTATGGCCGGTATTGAAGAAGTCATACTGGCTCTCACTCCGTTTTGGGAAACCGGATATGCCGCCCTTGGTTCGCAGAGTCGAGAAAGAATCTGCTCTGCCTGTAAGAAGTTTCCAGGCATAACATTGATGACCAACATCAAAAACAATTTTATCTCTGCGGAAATCAAACTCTTTCATCAAAGCAAGAGTCAGTTCAACCATACCTAAATTAGACGCAAGATGACCGCCGTTGGCGGCAACCGTCTCGATGATTCGTTGTCGGATCTCATCTGTCAGTGTTTTAAGCTGATCATTATTCATTTCATGAAGCTGTTCTGGGCTTGTCAGCGAAGACAGCAAATCAGTCATATATCGGGCCTCCGTTTCAAGTAAACCCGGCACTGGAATTAGCTTAGTAATTCCTACTTAGAAGAAAATCTGTCATACCTGTTAAAAAGGCTGTGTCAAGCTGCATGCCGGCCAGCTCTGACAGAGCAGATCTAGCTTGTTGATCTGCTTGTGCAAGTTTGTTCCTGGCTTCTTCCAAACCAAGTAGACTAACATAGGTTGATTTATTATCTCTGGCATCCTTGCCGGTAGTTTTACCTAATTTGCTCTGATCTGCCGTAACATCAAGAATATCATCTTGAATCTGGAATGCCAGCCCTATTGATTTCGCATAAGTTTCAAGCGAAGACCTGACTTCTGCGGATGCGCCTGACAATGCTGCAGCTGCCATCAGAGGAGCTTTTATAAGTGCTCCTGTTTTGTGTTCATGCAGATTAACCAGCTCTTCAAAACTTATTTTTTTGCCTTCCGAAGCCAGATCGATCGATTGTCCGGCGATCATGCCTGATAAACCAGCTGATTTAGCCATGATTCTTGCTGCTTCCAGTTCGTTCGAGCCATTATTACAGACAATACAATCAATGATGATCTCATAAGCCCTGTTAAGAAGCGCATCACCAGCCAAAACAGCATTAGCTTCACCAAAAGCAATATGGCAGGTGGGTCGACCTCTGCGCAGATCATCATCATCCATACATGGCAAATCATCATGGATCAGTGAATATGTATGGATCATTTCAATAGCACAGGCAAGCTTGAGGGCAATTCTCTTATCAGCTGATAACATATCCGCAGCCGCCATGAGCAGAACCGGCCTTATTCTCTTACCACCTGCCATCAGGCTATAATGAGCCGCCTTAAGCACTGGATCTTCAGAATTGTCACTGCCCTTTATAAGAAGCTTATCCAGAGAGCTTTCAATTTCAGCTAAATAAAATTCATACTGTTTAACAAAAACATCTGAACCCATAATACTCATCTTATACCTTGCCACTTTCTGCTTCATCAAGTGGCAGCTCAACTAGAGTTCCGTCAGCCTGCATCATTAGCTTAGATATTTTTTCTTCCATGCTATTAAGTTTTTTGCTGCAATAGTCGGTGAGTTTCATTCCCTGCTGAAAAAGCTCCATAGATTCATCTAGTGCAGCATCTCCAGACTCCAGCCTGGCCACTACTTGTTCAAGCCTGGCCACCGCTTCCTCATAACTCATATCAGTCTCATCTTTTTCGCTTTTTTTAGGTTTATCTGAAATCTGCCCCGAAGCATTAATCATATTCACTTGTTCCTCGACTCTTTCTTCAGGCATTAGATCATCAATTTCTTCACCAAAAATGTTTAGTTGATTATCCTGTTGTGTCATAATAACATCCTCCTGTCATTAATGTTTTTTATCAAACACTCCAAACTGCCGTCCTGCAGCATTACGTTGATTTTATCATCTATTCTAACCTGATCGACAGAAGTAATTGCCGGATGATCTTGATTTGAGACCACAGAATAACCTCTGGCTAGAACCTTGAGCGGACTAAGCATATCCAGCTTGGCGGCAAGCAGACCAAGTTTATTCTGAGCATCAGTTTTATACCTGTTTTCAGCACTTATCAACTTATCAGATAGCCTGTCTATATACTCTCTTCGCCTGTTTATCTGTTCATAAGGTGATCTCATTACAGGCCGATCTATGAGATTATTTAATTTTACCCGCTGATACTCTAGTTTGCGATGAAGAGCTATCTTCATTTTTTCTCGCTTCTGAGACAAATTCATAAATAGCTCTGATTTTATCGGAATAGCCAGCTCAGCTGCTGCCGAAGGAGTAGGTGCACGCAGATCAGCAACAAAATCGCAGATCGTAAAATCAGTTTCATGTCCTACTGCTGAAATTACCGGGATATTTGATTCAAATACAGCTCTGGCAACTATCTCTTCATTGAAGGCCCATAGATCCTCCATTGAACCGCCCCCTCTGCCAACGATAATTACATCGACAGCATTCAGACGATTGAAGGTACTGATTGCCTCAGCAATCTGACCGGCTGCCTGTGGTCCCTGTACAGCAGTAGGAATCAACTGTAGACAAAAGCCCGGGAAACGTCTGCTCAACACATTTATTATATCTCTAATTACGGCACCTGATTGTGATGTCGCGACACCAATTATCTTCGGGAGCACAGGTATTTTCTTTTTATGCTCCAGGGCAAACAGTCCCTCTGACTCAAGTTTACTCTTCAATTGTTCATAAGCCAGATACAATTCGCCTAAGCCTTCAGGCGACATTGTCTGTACATAAAGCTGAAATTTGCCATCACGATCATAGAGCGAAGCTTTTGCGGTCATTACGACCTTCATACCATTTTCAGGTTGAAAACGCAGAGATTGTGCCTGCCCTCTAAACATTACACAGCTCACTGATGCCTGCTCATCCTTAAGTGTAAAATACAGATGTCCGGAGGCATATGATTTGAATCCGGACACTTCTCCACATACCTGAACTGCCTTAAGATTGGTATCTCTCTCCAGCAATGCAGCTACATACTTATTAAGTTGTGCAACCGTAATAACTTTACTCATTTTTGTGTTTCTTCCTGTACTTCCTCCTGGACTTCCAGATCTGGTTTTGATGTTTCAATTTTCTCTATTTGTTCAATTTCAACTTGGTCTGCTTGGTCTGCTTGGTCAAGTTCATTTTGCTCTTTTTCTTTAAGTTCCTTAGCTTCCTTGATTTTTTGTAATACTTGATCCTTTTCTCTGCTCAGACGTCCAAGCACTGCATTGATATATGATCTCGATTCTTCAGTGCTGAATCTTTTTGCCAGCAATACCGCCTCAGAAATGGCAACATTATCCGGCACATCTTCAACATGCAGCATTTCAAAAGCAGCCAGACGAATTATCGTCAGATCAACACGCGGCAAGCGTTCCTTAGTCCAGCCTTTGAGAAATGGAATAAAGCTATCATCAAGCTCAGACAAATGAGAAGTAACACCCTCTACAAGAGTATTAAAATACTCTGAAGATACTTGGTCGATCTCGTATTCTTCAATAAAACCGGCCAGTTGTTCTGTTCCATCACTCTTTAGAAATTCCAGTTGAAACAGGAACATAAAGGCTTTTTCCCTTATTTCGCGTCTGATCATAGATTTATTTATTCCCTTCAATTATTCACGATCGTATTTAATAAAAATATTTTTCGCAATTAGTTTTTCGATTTCCGGCTGTTCAGCGAAACAAGCCGGGCGGTAATATTTTGTTGAGCAGTTCCCGGAAGTCTTCCTTGTGGCTGAAATATCTGACACCGATAAAATAACCAAGAGCTGTAAGTGCAAGTATGAAAAGAGTCTTAAAAAAACCAAAAATGACCCAGGACAAGGCAAAACCAAAGCCGATCAATGCTCCTGCCGCTCCCGGGTTCCAGTCTCTGAAAAGTTCTTTTATGCTTTGAAGTAGATCTCTACTATTCATATAATTTGTTCCTGTCAGTGTTCTACACGGGCTGCAACAGCCTCAACTCTTGAAACCTTGACCTGAACCTCAGCTACAGGTATGCCTGTATATCTCTCGATATCCTTCTTGATCCGCTCCTGTACTTTTGCCATCATGGCCGGGACCTCAACATCTGAATACAAAACAGTGGTCAGCTGTACAGATATTTTGTCACCTTTGAAAGGAGCAACTCTTGCCTTGGCAGTTTTAATGCCGCATTGAGCTGATTTTGCTGAATTAAGAGCAATACTCTCTATAGCATCAACACCAATATCTATAACACCGGTTTCTGTTTCTCTGATCCTTGTTTTCCTCAGTCTTCCGCTCATAATAGAATAGACAAGCATCAACATTGACATAGCAAGTATGAATACGGCAACCAGGCTGGCTGCCAGCTGCCATGAGCTTCTCTCAGAAATCTGCGTCATCAGCAGAATGATTCCACTGAGAACGCTGTTATTTAGCAGCATAAGCAGGAATAGTATCGCAAACACCGACAACGAGAATGAAAATATAATCAACATCAATCTGACTAGTCTGGTCATTTGTCGGCCCCCTCTCTTGTAACAACACCTTTTACATGAACATGGACTGCCTCAACCGCAAGTCCAGTATACTTCTCTACATCGGCTTTTACACGTTCCTGAACTGTCCATGCAACCTCAGGGATTATGAAGCCGAAGTATACGACCGGGTAAACAGTTATGACAACAGAGTCTTTTCTATCCTCTCGGAAGGCAACTCTTACACCCTTCCCCTCATGATCAGCTCCCAGAGCTTCTTTGAGTGAGACAACCGCGCTGGTATCCAGGGCAGCTACACCTTCTGCCTGCATGGCTGCCTCAGCGGCGTACTGTGCCACGAAACCTCGTGACATAGTACGCTCACCCTTCAGCGAAGAACCATTTGTGGACCAGTCAGCAGCCATTTCCTATCAGGCTCTTTCCATATACTCGCCGGTTCTTGTGTCAATTTTGATGATTTCACCTTCATTGACAAATAACGGAACCTTAACAGAAGCTCCAGTTTCAACAATAGCTGTTTTGGTAGCATTCTGAGCTGTATCACCTTTGACTCCCGGCTCACATTCTGTAATTTGCAATTCAACAAAAATCGGCGGCTCAACTCCGAAAACATCACCCTTGTATGACAGAACTTTTACCGTCATATTTTCCTTAAGGAACTTCATTGCATCGCCTAATTTTTCAGCGGTAAAAGGCATCTGCTCGTAGGTTTCTACATCCATGAAATGGTAAAGATCACCGTCAGAATACAAATAAGTCATATCTGCACGATCAAGCTGAGCTCTCTCAAATTTCTCATTAGGATTGAAAGTGCGTTCAACAACAGATCCTGTTTTAACATTGCGATACTTAGTGCGAACAAAAGCTGCCCCCTTGCCTGGTTTTACATGCTGAAACTCCACGACCTGAAAAACCTGGCCATCCATTTCAAAGGTTACACCATTGCGAAAATCACCTGCACTGATCATTGATTATTCCTCCAATTATTTACATATCCCTTAAAAAGGGTCAAAGACTACATTATTTTATTCTATCTCGACTGAAGTGGCAAGTAAATCACTGATTATTAGGTAATCTGTCAGTTTTTAACTGCTTTTCGATATCTTAAGAATCAACTTCTCGATCATTCTCTTGAATCTGATATGAAGATCCTCATGTGCTGATCTCGGATTGACCAGAATTGACTTAACACCAGCTCTTCTGGCTGCCCATATATCTGTCAGGAGCTGATCGCCAATCATACAGACCGATACCGGATCAAGATTTTTCTGTGAACATACACTGAGCAAAACCTTCGGCGAAGGTTTATAAGCCATACCTTCTGATTCTACTCCCAGGCTGTCAGCATAACTTCTGGCCCTGTGCCTCTTGGCATTTGAAAGAATGAAAACATCCAGCCCCGCATCCTTCATATTGCCAATCGCCGCATGTGCATAATCGTCTGCTGAATGTGAACCATGAACAGCCAGTGTATTATCAATATCCAGAAGCAGAAGCTTAATGCCTTCCGCTTTTAGTCGTTCAAAATCAATGCTGTCAACACCTTCGCTGATCATATCCGGCTGGAAATTCTTTGTTAACCAATTTTTCATTTAGTATAGTCCTCATTCCTTTTTGGAGTTTGCAATCTGTATTTTCCAAGCTGTCAAAGTTATTATTTATAATCTTTACTCTATATTATTGAAGAAAACGGCCTTCTTGTCTATAATTGGATTGTTATATTGGGGGTAAGTAAATATGAAAGTATGTAAATTTGGCGGCTCATCTCTTGCAAATGCCGAACAGATCAGGAAGGTCTGTGACATTATGTTGAGCGATCCTGACCGAAGAGTCATGGTAGTTTCAGCGCCTGGCAAAAGAGTCAGCGAAGATATAAAAGTAACAGATCTGCTGATCGCGCTTGCAAATGCGATTATCAGCGGCTATGATGGCGAACGCGAGTTGTCGGATATAATGATTCGATTTTCTGATATCGCATCTGAGCTTGAGCTGCAAACAGATATTCTTGTTCGCATCGAACAGGATCTTCGCAGCCGCATGTGCAGCGACTGCAGCAATTCTTTGAAATTTATGGATTCTATGAAAGCAGCCGGCGAGGACAATTGTGCCAAGCTTGTCGCGGATTACTTAAACAGCATCGGAAAAATGGCGGCTTATTTCGATCCTCGCGAATCAGGTATGCTGCTTTCTGAAGAGTTTGGCAATGCGCAAGTTATGCCGGAAACATATGAGAGACTTTCTGAACTTAGTAAATATCAGGGGATCGTCGTATTTCCTGGTTTCTTCGGTTATACGCCTGGCGGAGAAGTAGTAACATTCTCACGAGGCGGCTCTGATATTACCGGTTCCATACTGGCAGCGGCACTTGAAGCTCAGATTTATGAAAATTGGACTGATGTAGATTCAGTTTATTCGGTAAACCCCAATCTGATTAAGGATCCCCATCCTGTTTCAGAAATCACCTATGATGAAATGCGAGAGCTGGCCTATGCCGGTTTCAGCGTTTTACATGAAGAATCCTTGACACCAGCTTATCGCAAAGGCATTCCTGTCAATATCCGAAACACAAATAACCCCTCTGCCCGCGGCACCTACATAGTGAATCATCGAGTCAATTTCGACGGTATTGTAACAGGTATAGCAGGCGCTAAAGGTTTTTGTGTGCTAAATATGAGTAAATATCTGATGAACCGTGAGGTTGGTTTCGCGTTAAAGGTTCTGCAAATCCTCGCAGATGAACATATCCCATTCGAACATATGCCATCTGGTATCGACTCGATCTCAATAGTAATGCGGCAGAGTGTTTTTTCTCCGGAGCGCGAGAAGAGAGTTGTTCGAAGACTCATAAATGAGCTGGCAATGGAGAAAATCTCTGTTGACCGCAATCTCGCCATCGTTATGATCGTTGGTGAAGCTATGGCAAGAACCGTTGGTGTCACCGCTCGTGCTGCCAATTCACTCAGTAAGGCTGGTGTTAACCTGGAAATTATCAATCAGGGGTCATCGGAAATAAGTGTTATGTTTGGTGTCCGTGAAGAGTATTGTAACTACGCTGTCAAAGAACTATATAAGGAATTCTTCCTGCGCTGAGCAGCACATAATACCATAATTTCATAACTTGATCGAAATCAGAATTATGATGTTAAAAAGGCAGTCCCTCCAGTGGACTGCCTTTATTATCATGGTCTTGAAGCATTATCATAAATGGCAGCAGTATCAAGCAGCCGTCCAAGTCCCGATTGCTCAGGTTGACGTAGACCATAGCCTGAAATCTGCAGTTTATCAGCATAGAGGCCGCCAGACCCGAAAATTCGATAAGGGGTGCTTCCCTGCCCGGTCAAAAAGCGAAACCCCTGCTCACGAAGATATGCAAGTCGTTCATCACTCCCTGAGACAAAAGCACCATAGGGATAGTTCAATATATCGACCTCTCCCGTAATAGATCCAATATGTTCAAGCCATAGCCTTGTATCTGCTTGAACTGTATCCATAGAAGCATCTCTGATATTGATATTGCCCCAGGTCGAAGAGGCAAAGAGCCATCCTTTTGCTTTGAGTTCATTTATGATCTCTTCCGCTTGTTTACGTTCTTGGGCCAGCCTATCCTCAGACCAGTCCTCAGCGGCATAGCCATGCGAAGTTAATGCAGCATTTCTTGCCGCTGCCTGTTCACTGCTTACAACATAGCCAAACAAGCACTCATAACCAGTCAAAGATATGACGCCTTTTGCCCCGTCATAGGCAAAATCCGGATGTTTCTCAACAAAAGCATCAAGGATACCTACAGCTTCAGCTTCACGCTCTGTTTTCATATCTCCATCAGCAGTTTGATAGAGTGTGCTCACTTGCCCTTTCTCATCTATTACTAGATTCCAGGCATTGCCGGATTCTCTTCTTGTCACATAGTAATTCAAACTATCCAGTACGATAATAAGCGGTTTTTTACCAGACGGCACTATAAATTCGCGATAAGAACCATCTGCTTCGTACAGCGCATCAGCGTCAACCAGAACATAATTATTGCTGTACAACTGATCAAGCATTATCTTGAACTCATCTGCCGTCAACATGGCATCATTGGCCGCTGCAGCATAATCATCACCATCGAAAGCGAGTCCAGGTTCAATGATCAAGGGACGCAGGGCCAGTATCTCGACAGTATCATATTCAGTCCACTTAACGGTCTCTTCGGGAATAAATGGGGCACAGCTGTCTAATCTCTTCTTGACCTCTTCATTTTGCGGGAATACCGCGAATAGTGCCTCAAGCTTACCGGTGGCAGTTACATAACGTCCACCGTCGATCGATATATCGGCCTCATCAAGCAGGGGCTGCAGCATTGCTTCTTCAGTGTGTTCAAGTCTGCGATATGCATGTTCAACTGCGAAACTTCCCAGATCATCACTCGCAGCTATAGCTGTCCAGGCATCATGGGCTGAATACCACTGCTCCTCATCAAGATATGACTGCGCTTCAATCACCAATGGGACGGCTTTTGCCATTATATCAAGCTGCTTGGCAATATCTGACATAACCGGATCAACATTCGCAAGCGCCAATAAGGAGTTCACCCGACGTCTGATCTGCGTGACATTCATTTCGCCATTCAAATATAAAACAAGCTGTTCATTTATAAAATTTATTACCTTGACGCCGGCAATTTCGGCCATACCTTCGGCAAAAGCCAGCTGTCCGCTGTCAGGCTCTTCATTGTTTTTTAACTTAGTAAACAGATCCTGCAGTCTAAGATCAATATCTGTCTCAATTTCACGCAGCATAACAGATGATGGATCAGTACCTTGAAGCGAAGGATCGTTTGCCAGAGCCTTCTCACGTATTGACCGGTAGAGACTGATAGCTTCATCATAGTCTTGATTTTCCACAGCAGTAATATAAGCCTCAAGCGTTTCTGCCTGCGTTTTATCACGCTGCCAGAGATAAACGCCAGCAGCTGCAGCAGCAAGCAAAGCCAGGACCATCAGCAGTACCAGGATCCGTTTAAACCTGATTCTTGAGCTGTTATCAGCTCCGATATAATCATATCCTGACATACTAGATACCTTCCAGACCAAGCTGCCTGTCATTTAGAGTGTTTTCCTTCAGGTAAAAGCCGACAGCTGGTATGTTTTTGTTTCTATAGTACTTATCCTGTTCAATATTTGATTCGCTAAGCCGCTTAAACTGCGTCATCTGGCTACCTTTCTTGGATAGTAAAACCTGAACTCCTTGAGAACTCCTCGTAGCTTTTACAGGCACTCTGGAGCTGTTGAAAACAAGTGCCTTCTTGATATTGCTCATAACTACGAAATCATCATCATCAATTATATGATGGATCGCAACAAGTTGTGAAACCGTACTATAGGCATTGATCAGCTTCCGGCGATTTGTTTTCGTTTCATAGACATTCATCGGCAGTTTGACAATTTTTCCTGATGTAAAACCCACCAGCAACCAGCCGCCATAATCCTCTGTATTATGGATGAAAACAACTCTCTCTCCCTCTTCCAGCTCCAAAAGATTGGGAGTATATTCGCCCAGATCTGATGGTTTATGATCTTTTAGCTCATGGACTTTTAGCTTATAAACCGTTCCTCTGTCAGTAAACAACAGCAGGTCTGATTTATTTTTGCCCTCAAGTTCCTGAATGATCTCATCTTCTTCTTTTGTTTTAAGATCACCGGCACTACGCAGCGATGTCAGCGGAAGCTTCTTGAGATAACCATGCTCTGTAAGGAAAAGCTTGAGTCTGAAATCATCAATCAACTCATCCGCGGTAATTGTCTCAACACTATTCTCGTCAACGAGTCTGGTTACACGCGGGCGGTTATATTTTTTGATAACATCCTGCAGCTGAGAAATGATCAGTTTATCCATTTTCCTGGTACTGGCCAAAGTAGCTTCAAGACCGGATATTTCTTTGATCAGCTTCTCGATATCAGCAGTCCTCTGCAGAATATACTGTCTATTCAACTGACGCAGTCTGATCTCAGCTACATATTCAGCCTGGAGCTTATCAATTCCGAAACCGATCATCAGATTGTCCAGAACTTCAGATTCCTTTTCAGTTTCTCTGATGATTTTAATAGCTTTGTCAATATCCAGCAATATGCTCTCAAGACCCCGGAGCAAATGCAGCCTGTCACGCTTCTTGCCAAGTTCAAACGTCAACTCACGCAAGAGACAGCCTCGACGCCAGCTCACCCATTCAGTGATAATTTCATTGACTCCCATAACTCGTGGTCTGCCATCGATCAGAATATTGAAATTGCATGGAAAATTTGACTGCAGCGAGGTCATTTTGAACAGTTTCTGCATTAGCGCATCAGGATCAACGGTTCTTTTGAAATCAATCGTAAGCTTGAGACCATCAAGATCTGTTTCATCTCTGATATCGTTGATCTCACGAATTTTGCCGGCTTTTACCAGTGTTGTAATATCGTCAATGATTGCCTCAACTGTCGTTGAATAAGGAATCTCAAGTATCTCAATATGACCGTTTTTTTTGTCGATCTGATAAGTGGCGCGCAATTTGATTCCGCCACGCCCTGTATCATAGATTTTGCGCATATCTGCAGCACTGTAGATCAACTCAGCACCGGTTGAAAAATCAGGTGCCGGCATGACATCCATAACATCGGCACCCGGGTCCTCGATCAACTTGATCGTTGCCTGACAGACTTCGGATAGATTGAAAGAACAGATATTGCTGGCCATACCAACCGCAATACCCTGATTACTATTAACCAGAATGGTTGGAAACATGGCAGGCAGAAGGCGGGGCTCTTTGAGAGTGCCGTCATAATTATCGACGAAATCGACACTGTCCTTGTCTAAACCCTGGAACAAAGTCTCACTGCTTGGATCAAGTCTTACTTCGGTATATCTCGAGGCCGCATATTGCATATCTCTTGAATATGTCCGACCGAAATTGCCCTTAGAGTCTATCCAGGGATGGATCAGGGCAGCGTTACCGCGTGTAAGACGCACAAGCGTTTCATAGATCGCACCATCGCCATGTGGATTCAGCTTCATGGTCTGACCGACAACATTGGCTGATTTTGTTCTATTACCGCCAAGTAATCCCATTTTATACATGGTATAGAGCAGCTTGCGGTGTGAAGGTTTGAACCCGTCAATTTCGGGGATCGCACGCGAAACTAT
>JAAYFZ010000385.1 GCA_012727965.1 Clostridiaceae bacterium | reverse complement strand
GGATTAAGCGATTTGCGTTTGTATATGGCATAGGCAGCACCTGAAGCGACACATATAACAGACAGAAGCATCATAGTATTGGCAAGATATTGATACATTTTAGCGCCTCCAATCAGAGCAGCCCGGCAAAAGGCACCGGCCGTCTGCCGCATTCAATTTCTTCGAACAGCTCGCGCGGTCCAATGCTGTTTACATCATCTTGACGAATGTTGTTGCTGACTGCCGGTGGCTTCTGAGTAAAACCATATTCCGAAATATCGGGCAGATGCGTAACAAATGGATAATGCCTGGCGTAAAACAAGAGAGCTTCTCCTTTGTCCTTTTTCAACTTCTGCAATTCAGACACTGTAATCAGCGGACGCTGGATTTCGTGCGGTTCATAAGTACGTGTATTACCGCACATCTTGCTAAGCTCTTCAAGCAAATTGAGTTCTTTGCTGGCAAGGAAAACCCAGTTTTCACAATTTCCCTTTATTGTTTCAGCATCTTGATTATATCGTTTGAAGAGCTGATGCATGCTTTGAACCACCAGATAGAAGCGAATATTTCTGCTGCGGGCAGCTGTTATCATGGCGGGCATATCTGAAATGGCCGGTGTATTGGAAAACTCGTCAAGCACGAAGTTTACGCGAACAGGAAGTGATTTTGTTGTTTCTTTTTGAGCTTCAGTTATGAGCAGCTCATAGCATTGCTTAACAAAGGATGTAACTATGAAATGATATGTACTGCGTTCATCAGGTACGACAATATAGATCGCGGTCTTCTTACGGCCTATGCTTCTAATATCAAAGGTTGTCTCTGACAAATTCCTGATTAGTCTTCGCTGCAGCAGAAATGGCTTAACGAAGGCAAAAAGCGAAGACTGCATATCAGCTCTGGTTTTCTCATGTGAGCGGCCGACAGCGAAATAATTCAGCGCAGCTATGCTCTCCTGAGGAATTATCTTCATAATCTCATCAAGATAGTTCTTCTCCCATTCCGACTCCGGAATTTCTAGCATCTTATTAGTAACAGGATCTTCAACCTTACCAAATTCCACGCACATTCGGGAGAATGTTTTCACATTGATCTCGTCAAAACTACATACGTCCATCATAATAAGTAAAACCGCGACTGATATCATTCTCGCTGAATTGACCCAGAAAACATCATTTGTTCTCATAGATGCTTCCATTGATATCGCTTCAACAAAATCATTAAGCATAGAGGTCGCTTCATCGATATGTCCCTGCTTATAAAGAAGGGCCGGTTCTTTTAGCGGATTCCACATGTCACCCTGCTCAAGATCTCTGTAATTTAGTA
The DNA here is from genome assembly GCA_012727965.1 of Clostridiaceae bacterium. Lineage (GTDB taxonomy): Bacteria > Bacillota > Clostridia > Saccharofermentanales > UBA5734 > JAAYFZ01. The sequence continues at coordinate 1,606 of JAAYFZ010000385.1, read as the reverse complement.
GCACAACATCATATCCGTTTTCCTGTGCCAAGCCTGATGTAGCATCATAAATCTCGCCTTTTGGATCAGTAACGACGAAGGACTCACCAGCGTTTATCATCGTGTGGACCATAGGCATACAGAACAATCTGGTTTTCTTAGAGCCAGTTGAACCAATTATAAGACTGTGAGTATCCGAATCGTCCAGATAGATTCTCTTGGTATTCGCGATCAGAGGCAAACCGCAGCCGGTAAATTTATCATCAGATAGATCTACTCTGGTCGCACTGCTCTTGATCTCATCCTGGGTAGCCCAGCGTGTTTCTTGAAAACCGCTGCTATACTGAGAAATTTTATGAAGATCACGATTCACCTGGCACCTCCGGGCTCCATCTCGAAGCCAATTCTTCTCTTATGCATCATTTCCTTCAGTCTGTTTACGAAGACACCACTGCTGCTATATGCCTGCAGCTCACGTGCACTAAGTACTCTATCATGGTCAAAATCATCTGCCGCACAAATCTCAAAAACAATATCCTCACACATCAAATTAAGTGTTTTAAAACCATCGAAGCATTCATTTGACCTCAGAAATTCGATCGATGAACGTAGTAAAATGACCGCGTCATCTTCGAGTTTGAACTCATACGATGCTAGCCAGCCAATTACATATGCCAGAAAATCATCCACTGACGGGTAATCAGACTCGACCTTATCGATTCTGACGTACTGCGCCAATACGCGTTCAAGCTCATTACAAGTCTTGGCATCGGCATTTTCTATCACAAAAATGATACAAATTGTATTGTCCATACCAGACAAATATGTCATTAGTCGTTTGAAATGCTGCGAACCGAAATGATCGATCCACTGGTCAAGCTCTATCGACAATACTCCTTTGAACACGCCGCGGTAACCCGTTGCGGCATCCAGTTCACGCATTAATCTCCGCAGCTCAGAAAAATCACTCTCATCAGGACAGTAGTCAAGCGAGAATTCCAAACTTTTGACATTGCCATAAAAAGACATTAGTTTGGCAGCGCTTAGATATTCTCCTAGCAGCCGGATAAAATGACTTTTCCCAATGCCCGGCTTAGTGACCCAAAGTAGATTGGGCAAAATCACCGGCATATCATTGGCGAATTTTAAATTACGAGAGACATTGCCCCATTTTTTCACAACATTTTTCATTTCAGACAATCCATATAATTGCATTATCTGATCATAATAGTATTGATTTTCCACGAATTACCTCCTGTAGTCGCTTGCTATGAAAAACGATCAAACCCATGAATGAAGGCAATATCCTCAACCTTCTCATCATATTCAGCCGATTTCTCTGGTTCATCTATTGCGGTATAAGAGCTGCTGATCATATCATAAATCTTCATCAACAGCCGCCAATGATTTCTTGTCATTCTGTTTTGATCCATTTGCTCAATTTCCTCAGCCGCCTGCTTGGCCCCGGCCAGAACCGCATAATGCTGTTCTTCATCAAAAAACTCTGTCAACATCTCATAATCCTTCTGCCACTTAAGCAGACCAAGCATCGGAATGGGTGGTATGTCCATCTTGGAAATAAGCTCAGCGCGCAAAGAATCCGCAATGAAAAAAGTCTTATCAGCTT
>JAAYFZ010000384.1 GCA_012727965.1 Clostridiaceae bacterium | reverse complement strand
TGAGTTATGCCAATGATCGGCATAACAAAGAAGGTATAGAGACTGTTGACCGCACCCATTGAGGTAACTCCGGCTGTTCCGCCATAGCGCAGCAGCTCGCGATTGAAGAATGTCATAGCGATGCTGGTTCCGATCGTCGCAATGAAATTAGAAAAACCGATTGATATGATTTTGGCTCCCATTTTGAAATCAGGCTTGAAATCAGACACTTTGACGCGGACATAGCTTCTGCCGCGCAGATAGTATTGAAGGTAAATTACGAAGCCGATAAACTGACTTATGATCGTGCCAAGTGCAGCACCCTTAACACCCATGCCTGCTTCGATGATAAGAATATAGTCAAGAATAATATTGCTGATAGCCGAGATCAGCATAACCGACATCGACATATAAGGCTTGCCCTCGGTCCTGATAAAATTACCGAAGATAAATGACATCATCTGGAAGACAAATCCAGCAAGAATTATTGCCAGATAATCTCTGGCATATACGTGAGTATCACTATCACTGCCAAAAAATCGCAGCCAGTTGTCAAGATTAATGAACAGTATGAACAGAAGCAGTCCTGTAATAATTAGACTCAGGCTGATCGTATTACCAAAAACCCGACTTGCTTTCTTATGATTTCTTTCGCCTAGGCTGATCGCAAGCAGCGATGTTCCACCTATACCTGTCAGGCCTGAGAAGGCAAATATGATCATCATGACCGGGAATACGATCGTGAGACCGGCCAATGCATTTTCTCCTTCAGCACGGCCAATAAAAACGCGGTCTACAACATTGTAAACTGCATTTACCAGCATGGCTATTACAGCCGGTATTGAGTAACTGGCCAGTAATCTGCCGATCGAGCGTGTTCCTAGTTCATTGGTTTTGTCCATTTTATCTCCGTTCAAGGCTTGTTTGCCTATGATCATTTCTATTTGGCTGCAAAAATGCACCTCGGTCAGTTCCGGCAATGAATGGAACACATGCTACGGACCGACGAATTTTCGCGCTATATGATGATATCAGAAAATTCGCGCAAATCAAGGAAATATGAGGATAACGCTATGTCACGAATAGATTTAGATGCTCTGACACAGGCCATGGTCGAATATTATAGAGGTGATATTGCCAGAATCAATCATTTTCTCAAGGTGACGTCTTTTGCCCGTATGATAGCTGCCGGAGAAGGTCTGGATGAACAGCTTGCTGAAACAGTTATAGCGGCTGCGCTTACTCATGATATAGGAATCAAGCTTAGTGAGGAAAAATATCATAGCAGCGCAGGGCACTATCAGCAGATAGAAGGGCCGCCGGAGGCCGCGAAAATGCTTGCAGGGCTTGATTGCGATTTGGAGCTGGCGGACAGAATTTGCTGGCTGATAGCTCATCACCATGATTATGCTTCAGTTAGTCAGATCGATCACCGCATCCTGGTAGAAGCGGACTTCCTGGTAAATGCCTATGAGAGTGGGCTCGGTCAGGAAGCAATCAGCAATGCGAAACTGCGAATCTTCGAGACGGCGACAGGCCTTCGTCTATTAGATTTTCTCTATGGAAGCTAAGCATAAAGAGCTTATGCTTTTTTCAGCCACTCGCGAAGGACTCTTACGACCAGAGCATGATCATCTTCCTGTGCCAGACCTGAAACGGTTATGGTGCCGATGACTCCGGTGTTCCTTATTATGATCGGAAATGCTCCGCCATGTGCAGCAAATTCCAGTGAGCTTATCAGATATTTTTCTTCCATAGTTGCGGCTGATTTTTCCAGTATGCGGCCAATCATAAATGAGCTGTGTTGGAAGCGCCCGACAGTTTTATTTTTGCGTAGAACCCACTGATCATTGTCAGGAGCTGTTCCAGGCATGGCAGCGTGAAAAAGGACTTGTCCTGATCTGGTGATATCAATAACTATCGGCAGAGAATCCTTCTTAGCCGCATCGAGCAGAGC
>JAAYFZ010000037.1 GCA_012727965.1 Clostridiaceae bacterium | reverse complement strand
TTTCTTGCATCATATATAACACTCACTTTCCAGAATCCTTCATTTTATGTGTTTGGATTGGCTCATTTTCATCTTCACATTCAATGAATATTCACCAGGTTATGCACACTATCCACAGAGTTATCCACATTTAATAGCGTTTTTACTCTTTTATAATGCCGATTTTACAAGCATTGTCGGTTTTTGTCGAATTTTGTCCACATTTAGCTTCTATGAATATTCCACAGACAAATCATGAATATTCATGTTCTATACATAATCTCTTCATTGCATGTTTATAGTTCCAAACTGGCAGAGGCATTCAGATTCATGTCTGAGTATTCACCTCGCGCCCAGCGATAGTATCCGGCAGAAGCTATCATGGCGGCATTGTCAGTACATAAAATCAGTGGTGGGAAGGTAAGCCTGAAGCCTCTTTTATCAGCCTCTTGCTGCATTAAGGCTCTTAGAGCACTGTTAGCTGAAACTCCCCCTGCCAGAACTATGCGTTTTATCTGCAGCTGTTCAGCAGCCTTCATAGTATGTTCTGTCAAAACATCGACAATTGCATGCTGATAGGTTGCGGCAAAATCCTGCAGACTAATTAGTTCTTGCCAGCTGCGTTGTTCTCGTTCAGCCTGTTGTTTCAATTGATTCAGCTGATTGAGTGCAGCTGTTTTTAAACCACTGAATGAAAAATCAAGACTTGTATCAAAATGTGTGCGCGGTAGCGAAAAAGCATCGGTTCGTCCACCTTTGGCAGCATTGTCCATTAAAGGGCCTCCCGGATAACCTAATCCCAGCGCCCTGGCCAACTTGTCAAAAGCCTCACCGGCAGCGTCATCCCTTGTTCTTGCTATCACTTCAAATTCATCATAATCCTTAACGATCACAAGATGACTATGGGCTCCCGAAACGACCAGACAGAGGAAGGGCGGCTCAAGCGTAGAATCCGCAAGATAGTTAGCGGCAATATGACCTGCGATGTGCTGTACCCCTATCAGCGGCTTATCAGAGGCCATCGCCAGACCCTTCGCAGCAGACAGTCCTACCAGCAATGCTCCGACCAGACCTGGGCCATAAGTGACAGCGATCGCTTCGATATCGGACAATCCGACATCGGCCTCTTTCAGAGCCTGATCTATAACAGGAAGAATAGCCTCAACATGCATGCGTGATGCGATCTCAGGAACAACACCTCCGAACTGCTGATGAAAATCTGCTTGAGAAGCTATGACATTGGACAATATATGTCTGCCATCTGCAACTACGGCTGCAGCTGTTTCATCACAGGAGGATTCAATTCCAAGGATCAGTTTTCTATCTTCCATTTTACAACTCCAAAGGTTAACAATAATAACGTGCAATCAAAATACTAAATGCAGCCAGTTCTGATCGATCAGGACTAACAGACCAAGCACAATTACATAAATTGCAAAAGTAAGCAGACCTTTTGATGTCAGCTTCTTAAGCATGTAATTCATGGCAAGCCAACCTGAGAAAAAAGCAGCCGCTATGCCAACTATCAAAATAAACGGATCGATTTGGGTCAACGCTGTACTCTCACCGCCGAGCATCTTAATTATATCTAAAAGAAACCCGCCTGCTATTGCAGGAATAGACATCAGGAAAGAGAATCTGACAGCCTTTTTACGATCAATTTTACAAAATAGCAGAGTTGCCAGTGTAGAGCCAGAACGTGAGATGCCAGGCAAAATAGCAACAGCCTGACCTAGTCCAGCAATCAGTGCTTCTTTGTATGATATTTCTTTTGCTAAACTATTGCTCGTTGTTTCTGTTTTATCCACTGATGTCCGATCAGGTTCTTGAACAGTATTCTGTTCTTCATTTTGTATCGCAGCAGCTCTGACCAGTTTGCTTTTGTCAATGCTCTTATCCTGTTTGATCATTAATGTGCTTAGCAGAATCAGACCAGTCATCAGGAATGAAAACCCAAGCGAACCACCGGCAAATAATTTATCAAGCAAATCACCAAGTAGAACAGCAGCAATAACTGCAGGAATAGTTGCGATAATTATCAACCAGGTCATTTTGCCGAAAATATCTAACAGTATTTTTTTGATATCCTTACGCATAACAATAAAAACTGCGATAAGAGTACCAACATGGAGCAAGGTTGTAAAAGAAAGCATTATACTGCTATCAACATCAAATACCTTGCCGAACAAAGTCAGATGTCCAGAACTGCTTACTGGAATAAATTCGGTTATTCCTTGAATCAAGCCAAGTATCAAAGCCTCGAAAAAGTTCATGTTTTATTTAGATGCCATCAGCAGCATCTTCCTCCCTTTTGTAGATATATTCAAAATGGTGATAAATCACATAGTCGGAGTCAATTTTACCACAATCTGACAGTTAGCGTGCTATAATGAAACACGTTTATTACAAATATAATATAGAGAACTAGAAAGCAGCCATATGACTGCTTTTTGGAATTGGAGACAAGAGTGAAGCCAGGCAGCAGCATTGAGAAAATACGAGGCGAGCGACATCTACCCAAACGAATTAACCGATTCGCAATTATCGCTGCGGCAATAGCTTTGGTTCTGGTAGCGATTATTATCATGACCTTCGTGAAGGCAGATCAGATCATGCGTACACCGGGAAAAGATCTGGCTAGCTTCACTAGCAATATAATGCCGGATTATAGATTAGCTGCTTTCCCTTCTCTTGATGAGCAGACACGTCTGTCCGGCTGGTTTTTCCCTGCCAAGGGTAATCCTTTGAGCACGGTAGTCATAGTTCATGATAATGGCAGCAATCGTCTGCAGTTTGACCTCGACAGCCCTCCTCTTTTTGATTATCTCGTAAACAG
>JAAYFZ010000007.1 GCA_012727965.1 Clostridiaceae bacterium | reverse complement strand
CTCAGGATATTGCTTACTATCGGGAACTGGTGGCGGGCAAAATAGAGTCTTATGCTATGGATAAACGCTATATCAAACCTGATGGCAGTGAGGTCTGGGTGCATTTGGTGGTTGCACCGCTCTGTCTATCTGATCAAAATGAATACAGACATATCAGCCTGATTCAAGATATTTCTAAACGAAAAAACATGGAGAACGAGCTGAAGTATAACAACGAACACGATGCCTCTACTGGACTATTAAATCGCAGGTATCTGGAATCTCTTCTGCATATAGACTCTATGTTAGAAAACGATAGTAAACGGGCTCTGGTCGGCATAAGCCTGAGCTCTCTGCACTCACTAAATAAAATCTATGGCTTCCACTATACTCTTGATCTGATCAAGAGCACCGCAATAGCTCTAGGCAGACATGTAGAAATCTCACGGCAGCTATTTAATCTATACGAAAATCAATTTGCTTTCTATATTAAAAACTATCATGATAGGCAGGAACTTGAGGAATTCTGTTCACTATTGACTGAAACACTCAAGAAGCTTCTGATGATCGAACGAATAGATGCTGGTATCGGCGTTGTTGAAATCACAAAAAATAACGCCGAGGATGTAAATAATCTATTCAAAAGCCTGTTGATTGCTTCGGAAAAAGCTGTGATAGCTCAAGATGATTTTTCTTTCTGTTTCTTCGATAAGAAGATGGATGAAGAAATCATCCGCGAAGAAGAAATTACGCGTGAGCTGGCATTGGTAGCATCGGGAGAGAAACAAGAGGAGCTATATCTTCACTATCAGCCAATAATTGACCTAAAAAATGATCGTATCTGCTGCTTCGAAGCACTGGCCAGACTGAAGAGTTCTCAATTCGGACAGATCTCACCCCTTGAGTTCATTCCTTTGGCTGAAGAAACCAAACTAATAATTCCTCTGGGCTATCAGATAATCAGTCAGGCTCTTGGCTTCATGCAGAAGCTAAAAGCTAACGGCTTCGACCAGATTGGTGTTTCAATTAATATATCAGCGATACAACTTCTCCGTTCAGATTTCACAGAAACACTCTACCAGATGATTGAAGAGATGGATGTTGATTCTGAAAAGATCATCCTTGAAATTACAGAGTCTATCCTTGCAGTCAACTATGAAGAAATAAACAGTATTTTGGGAGAAATAAAAGAATCTGGCATACAAATAGCTATCGATGATTTCGGCACCGGCTACTCATCTCTCGCCCGTGAGAGGGAACTAAATATTAACAGTCTGAAAATAGACAAATCTTTCATCGACAAGCTGCTATTTCTCGATCCACGAAATGCCATAACCGGAGATATCATATCGATGGCGCATAAACTGGGGCACTGGGTCGTGGCTGAAGGCGTCGAATACGAAGCACAAAAAGAGTATCTAGCCAACAACGGCTGTGATAGAATCCAGGGATTTTTATACAGCAGACCGGTAGACGAAGAATCAGCACTGCAAATGCTGGAAGATGAGATGCATAAGAATTAGTGTGGTATTGTGATGGGTCGTTTCACCTTGTTCTAAACCAAAAAATACAGCGTTGCAACATTCATCGCAACGCTGTTTATGCTTAATATCGGGTATTGATCATCTCTCCATCAATAAAGACAGATCATTCACCTAGCTCTGTATAGCGAACGCCCCATTCAGCGCGCAATCCATCCATCAACTTCATGATTCGGATGATCTCTGCATGCGGCATATCTTCGCATTCAGTTTTTCCTTCATTTATAGCCTTGATACAGGCCAGAACTTCGTACTCAAAACCGGTTATCTGTGCAGGAGCTTCATACTCCTCAATCAATTTATAATCGAGATCGTACAGCCTGATCTTCTCAGGATTATTGATGTTTTCAATCACCATATAACCTTTGTCGCCGTATATGATGCCTTCACGATTTGTTTCACTAAGAGCATTTGAAAACAGCATGGCGATTGGTCCTTCTTCGAAGATAATCGTGATACTGTTCTGTGCATCTGCACCAGATTCAAATAAGGTTGAACTGGAGCTAATCGACTTGATATTCTTACCAAGAACCATTGAAGCAAAATTCAGCGTATAAACACCGAGATCAAGCAGAGCACCGCCAGCCAGAGCAGGATTCCAGATGCGCTCAACATTTGAAATCGAATAGCCTAGATTTGCCGTCAGACTATTAATCTTGCCGATTGCGCCTGCCGCGATTAGTTCATCTATTTTCTTAGACAATGGCAGATAACGGGTCCAGATTGCTTCAGCCATAAGCAGACCCTTCGACTCTGCAAGAGCAATAACCTCTTCAGCAAGCTTGGCATTGATGGTAAAAGCCTTCTCGCATAGTACGTTTTTACCGGCTTCCAGACAAAGCTTAATATGCTCATAATGGTGGGAATGCGGAGTGGCGACATAGACCAGCTTAAGATCCGGGTCGGCCAGCATCTCCTCATAACTGCCATAAGCCTTAGCAATTCCAAACTTATCTGCGAACTCCTGAGCTCTCGTCAGGTCTCTGGCAGCAACTGCATATGACATTACCTCGGGCATCTCAGCTATTGTGGATGCCATTTTCTGAGCTATACCGCCGGCACCTAAAATACCAAATTTAATCTGATCCATAATGAACTCCTCTCTTTGATAAAAAAATTCCTTAAATCTTTAAAACTTATAGGTTAATATTTAATTATCTTAAGCTTAATCATAACACAATATGAACTGATTTTAGCGAAACGGTAATCGATCAGGATGACTTCTTAAGGGGTATAAGCAGTCTCGTTCTGGCCACATATTCTTCATAGCTTGATTTCTGGCTGGCAAGCCTTCTCTCTGCCATAGGTATGCTGATGAAAACAAACATCATAGTATTGATAAGCGCACCGAAACCCAGACGCCACAAGCCTGGATCAACAGATACTATGAATATATAGATTCCCCACCAGAATATGATTTCCGCCAGATAATTGGGGTGGCGACAGCAGCTCCAGAGACCTGTCTCGATGATATCCGCAGGATTTTCGCGCTGTTTGCGGAAACGATGCATCTGCAGATCCGCAACGCCCTGAAGCACAGCTGCTGCCAAACATATAAGACCTGCAGCTGCGGTATAAAAATTGAAACCCGGACGCTCAATAAACTTTATTGCAGGAATCATGGCAAAAAACACCACCATGGTCGGGAAGAGATGTATGCCTCCGAAGCTGATAAGAGGGTATGCTCGCGGGAAACGCTCCTTGAACAAATCATAGCGCCAATCCTGATGATCCAGATCTCTGAAAGTATATACCCAGTTAGCCGTAAGTCTGACGCCCCATATGCAGATAACTGCAAACAGCAGCCAGACACCAGCGCCGCTGACCTCGAGACTATAGATCAAACTTGCAGCGATCACAATTGGCGCGACACTCCAATAAGGATCATATACAGTCGCGTTACTGAGGATAACACCAACTAAATAAACAAACACAGTTGCTGCCAGATCTGCCCAGAAAATCCTACTGATAAGATCATTGTTTACAAGCTGTCTACTGACATAGAAGGCTATTATAGCTGCTGCAATATAGACTGCAGTAATAATTGCCAGGCCAAGCTGCCGGTTTTTCTTGATAACCATTAACGTTCCACCCCCGTTGTCTACTGCTGTCTCTT
>JAAYFZ010000383.1 GCA_012727965.1 Clostridiaceae bacterium | reverse complement strand
GCTCTATGGCTTTTGTCTCACCGGAACAAATCGTCGACTTAATTCGCGGCTTCGGCAGCAAACATGTACTGTTTGGATCAGATTTTCCGATGTGGCAACCCTATGAGGAGCTGATCAGATTGACCAGTCTGCCGCTTACACAGGCAGAGCTGGAAAATATCGTCTGTTATAATGCCTGTTCTCTTCTTAAGTTTTCCTGACGTTCCAGTTCGACATAATCTATTTTGCCGACCTTCGTACGCGGCAGATCAGTACAGAATTCAATCTCGCGTGGCTGAGCATACTTAATCAGATGTTTTTCAGCGACCTGCTGAATACTCTGTTTGAGGGCTTCCTTATCAGCCTGTTCATCCTCAGGCACGACGAAGAGCTTAACCACCTGCATCTTATAAGGGTGAGGCACACCAATTGCACAGGCCATGCTTATGCCTGGCACTGCTACGACCACATCCTCTATCTGTGAAGGAAATACAGGCACACCCGAGACCTTGAGAATTCTCTTGAGCCTCTGGACAAAATGGAAATAACCATCCTCATCCATGAAGCCGAAATCCCCTGTATGTACCCAGTTCAGACCATCCTGATGCTTATGAATAGCTTCTGCCGTTGCCTCTTCATCATTGAGATAACCCAACATGATCGTTGGCGCATGAACACAGAATTCACCCTCCTGACCAGGCTCGAGCTCATTTTCTGTACCCATCTCAACTACCTTCATCAGCACATCTGCCAGCGGCAGTCCTACTGTACCAGGTCTTGAGTCAAGCTCAGGATTAACTGCACAGACAGTAACTGTTTCAGTCAGTCCATAACCTTCGCGAAGTACTATACTGCCGCCGCGCTCTTTGACAAAACGATCAAATCGCTCTTTTAGATCTATCGGCAGCGTATCACCTCCGCAAAATACAGCCTTGAGACATGACAGATCCGCCCTGGCAAGTCCAGGGTTTTTCAGTATACCCTCGAAGAGCGTCGGAACAGCCGCGATAAAAGAAGGCTTGTTTTTTATAATTACCTGAGCCAGAACATCTGGAGAAAATTGCGGTACGAGAATCGAGCACATACCATTTGCCAGCATCGTATGCATACCCATACAGAGGCCGAAGCCGTGAAAAAGAGGCAGTATGGCAACCATTGACAGCCCTTTTGGTTCGAAGGCCTGATCAGTATCGAAACCGACGATCTGCGGTCCCTGACTAGCCAGAATATTCAAATTGTCGGAAGAAAGCATAATCGTCTTAGGTGCTCCGGTCGTGCCGCCGCTATGCAGGTAGACCGCACACTCATGCGGCGAGATCTGTCTGGTATATTCGCTTGGTTCCGGGGCTGATGACATGAATTCACTCCATCTCATCATGCCTTTGCGACTAGGAGCAGCATCGATTTTTCTGCCCTTTGTCAGATAGAAACCCAGCCTCTTAAGCGGTTTGAGATAATCACCGATCGAACAAACGATAGTAAGATCGGGTTTGACCTTTGCCAGCATATCGAGGTGTTTTCCCAACATGGCGTCGAGAATAATTAGCCAGTGACTATCTGTAGTTTCAAGGTATTGCGCCATCTCTTCTGCCGGTGACAGTGGGTGCACCATATTGCAGATTCCACCGAGACGGTTGACCGCGTACAAAAACACAACAGCATGAGGTGTGTTAGGCAGACAAATAGTGGCAATATCACCCTTGCAAAAGCCGAGCGCCGCCAGTGCTGCCGCCGCCTGATCAATTTCTGCAACCAGCTGTTGATAGCTGATGCCTGTGCCCAAAAACTCAAGCGCCTTATAGTCAGGATAGAGTTTGGCTGAAGCGGCAACCACTTCATAGAGCGTTGCCTGCGGATATTCAAGACTTGATTTGAACCAAGGGTCATAGTTGTTTATCCAGGGTTTTTCCATAGAATAAAACCTCCCACATGCGTACAAGAATAACACATGCGGGAGGTTTATGACCAGTATTTATCAGCATTTTGCGGCTGATTATATCATTCTATTTTCGACATAGTTGCAGTT
>JAAYFZ010000382.1 GCA_012727965.1 Clostridiaceae bacterium | reverse complement strand
TTGCCGATACGAGGTCCGACCATGGCTGCACCGACGAGAGCAGCCCAGCCGCCGACTGAATGAACAACTGTTGAACCAGCGAAATCAATGAAACCCAATTCACCAAGCCAGCCGCCGCCCCAGATCCAATGTCCCACTACCGGGTATATAACCATACTGATAACAGCACTGAAGATCAGATAAGGCAGGAATTTGGTTCTTTCTGCAACAGCACCGGAAACGATCGTGGCTGCTGTGGCACAGAAAACAGTCTGGAAGAATATGAAGACCGGCGGAGTCAGATCAGCAAAAATGCTCAGACCCATTTTCTCGGGACTCAGGAAGCCACTTGATCCGAAGATACCGCCTATACTATCACCAAACATCAGAGCAAAACCTATCAGATAGAATACGATCGAGCCGATCGTGAAGTCCATAACATTTTTCATAATGATATTGCTGGCATTCTTGGCCCTGGTAAAGCCAGTCTCCACCATGGCGAAACCGGCCTGCATGAAGAAAACGAGAATCGAGCCAAGCATGACCCATACAATGTTTAAATACTGTGACAATTCCATACCTTTCACCTCTTTTGAATACAAAAAAAGGAGATGCGCTAAGTCATCACCTTCGATAACGGAAAACCATAATACTTCGATCTTTTCGGGAATCAGGCTGCTGTTTTAGAGAGCCCCGCCGCCCGATTCGCCCGTGCGGATCCTAATAGCATCCTCAACAACATAAACAAATATTTTGCCGTCGCCTGGCGAACCGCTGGCAACAACTCCGCGAACATTATCAATAATGCAGGGTACCTTATCATCAGAGACCACGGTCTCTACCTTGATTTTAGGCAGAAGATTAACCTCGAACTCTGTACCCCTATACATCTGCGTGAAGCCTCGCTGATTGCCATAACCCATGACATTGGTAATCATCAGCCCGGTAACTCCGCATTTTTGCAGGATCGACTTGACCTCTTCAAGCTTCTCCGGTCGGATAATAATTTCCAGCTTTTTCATTGTCCTTCCTCCTTGTCGCGTTCGTTCTCAAGCTTCTGATCAGTGCACTTCGTTCTTCAGCTGTCATTATTTTATTACCTGAGGCAAACATAGTCAAGAGTTTTTGCAAGTTTTATTGTACAGTATTTCATTTTGTCAAAAGAAGACATTTGTTAAATATACACATAAAACTGCTTTTTGCTCTGCTCATAGATGATTTGCAAGCATATCACACAATGATAAACAGTCTTGTAAACCAATGTTAGTTCGACATTTTTGCAAGCGTGTTGCCAATATATTGCATTTAGAGCTAACATCGCAACAATCTCAGAAATTCCTCCTCTTGCCATATAAGTGATTTGAGAGTAGAATAACCGAACAATAGTTCGTTTTGGAGGAGGTATTGCTATGGAATCGCAAAAAGAGCGTGTGATACTTCATTCAGATATGAATAATTTCTATGCCAACGTAGAATGCCTGTTTGATCCTGCCATCAGAGCGCTGCCCGTAGCAGTCTGCGGCGACCCTCTGGCCAGGCACGGCATCGTACTTGCAAAAAACCAATTGGCAAAAGCGGCCGGTATCATGACGGGCGAGGCCATCTGGCAGGCCAGGCAGAAATGCCCCCACCTTCACGTTGTGGCGCCGGACTACCGCAAATACCTCTTCTACGCTCGCAAGGCCAGACAAATATACGAAGAGTATACCTTGCAGGTTGAACCATTCGGGCTCGACGAATCGTGGCTCGATGTCACAGGCAGCCCACGCGGCAATGGACCGCAGATCGCCGAGCAGCTGCGGCAGCGCATCAAGCAGGAACTGGGACTGACTGTCTCGGTAGGTGTTTCCTATAATAAGATTTTTGCCAAGCTGGGCAGCGACATGAAAAAACCGGACGCGATCACTGTAATCACAAGGGACAACTTCCGCAGTCTGGTCTGGCCGCTGCCGGCCGCCGAGCTGCTCTATGTCGGCCGATCAACACGTCAGAAGCTCCGGCG
>JAAYFZ010000381.1 GCA_012727965.1 Clostridiaceae bacterium | reverse complement strand
GTTCACTCTTGATCTCAACACCGTTCTCCTCAAGAAACTGCGAAAGGTCCAGCAGCATTGCATTCAGAGCTTTGTTATCTAAACCTGCATAGCTGAGATACATTACAGGTATTGTCTCAGAATATGCCAGAGCAATTCCTGAAGCATCATAGATGTCGCCTCGGGGAGCTTTGATTACTTGTTGACGAGAAATTCCACTTGTCTCGCTAACACCACTGACAGATCCGGGGTTTAACTGAAGCGCTGCAGTACGATAAAATATCATTGATCCAGCAGCTAAAAACAACAAACTGAGAACTGCAAAACGAGAACGGGCAAACGATCGGACCCGATGCTTGAATCCGGGTTTTTTGTCCTCCTGCTTCTCAAAAGCAGCGGCTTCATCGTGATCAAATATATAAAATGTATCTTTCAAATCGTTCGCCATACATTGTCTCCATTATCATCTTCCTCCATGCCTGTACGTTTCTGTCCTCTTGGGTAAGGACCCAGATAGTGAAGCAGAAACATCAGCGGAATCGCCGCAGCTGTATTAAGTCCTATTTGCAGAGCAGAATCCCGAAGATGAAGGTCAAATAGTTGTTTCAGAGAATAAATCTGATCGGGCAGCATTGGAAAGAGATAAGTCAGCCCGATGATAAACAACTCATAGAAAAAACTGATAGTAATGATCTGCAATATCACAACAAAAGAGTTTCGCCTAAACCACTTAATAAATAATCCAGAGGCTGCAAGACCAGCAAACATCAATAGAAGCATACCAAGACCCAAAACTCTACCGGAGAGCATATCTCTCAGGAAACCTGCAATCAGTCCAATAATCATGCCTTCGTCGCCGCCGTAAAAGCTGCCGCAAATAATTACAAAAACAAGCGCTAGATCAGGCATTAAGGCAACAGGAATCAGCCAGCCTGACAAGGTAAATTGAACTATTGTCAACAACAGAAGATAAATTGCATAAATGATAGTCTGTCGACCATATTTCTTGATAGATCTCATGGCTGACGCCCCTTCATAACAAATACTACAGAAAGGTTGTCATAATCTGTCTGTGGTTTTACCACTGCTGTTCTTCTGCCGGAATTATCGTCAGTTATCTCGATGATTTCACCGATAACTATTCCTTCGGGGAATAGTCCTCCGAGTCCACTTGTAACCAGTTGATCTCCGATTCTGATATCTGCGCTGGCAGGAATTTGATCGATCATACACAGACCACTGTTTTTAAGTTCAATATCACCGCGCATTCTCATAATTGCGCCATTAACTTCATTGACACGAGCACTAACCGAGAAACCTTCATGGAGCATCGGCAGAATTTTTGCTGTTGTAAGATCAGCAGATAGTACTCTTCCTATCAGTCTCGACTGTGAATCAACAACCGCATACGATAAAGTATCAGAAACATCAAGACCGTCAGCAGTTCCCATATCTATCTTATAGACATCAAACCATGTTCCCAGCTCTCTGGTCATAACTCTGGCGCCTGCTATTTCATATCTGTCAAATTGATCTTTTAGGGCTAGCGCATCCTTGAGCTCTTCATAGTTCCTGCCGGCAGCTTCAAGCTGCGCTACCTGATTTCTAAGCTGGGCATTTTCCTGCAATAGTGACTTATTCTCATCTCTAATTTTGATGCCATCTGTCAAAGACTGCCAGAAGCCTGTAACATTATCAGCAGCTGTTCTAAATGCTGACTGTACAGGTTTAAACACTGCGCTTACTGGTGTAGTAAGGTGATTTAACGGGCTGCCGGGAAATGATGACAAAAGAATCAGAGCCAGCAGTATGAGGCTTATAAGCACTACAGTAAATATTCTAGTTCGCACTACCTTGCGCAAATATCTTCCATCCTTTCAACTGCGGATCTATCGCCCGTCACCTCGATATAATATCGCAAATAACTGGCATCAGCAAACAAATGCTGTAATTAAATCATACCTTCCTGTTTCATACTGATATACCCTGACAGAGATATTACAAGATGATCAATAACACTTATGCCCATCAGTCCACCCATCTCGATCAATTTCAGCGAAGAGTTTATATCATCTTGACTGGGGCTGGGATCGCCGCTGGGATGATTGTGTACCAAAATAATTGAGGCTGCATTAGCTTTTACCGCTTCTCGAAAGAGATCCCGCGGCTGAATCACAGCAGATGACAACCCACCCTCCGACAATCTCACTGTTCTAATAACTCTGTTTCGTATGTCGAGCATAATCATGTGCAGCTCTTCGCGCGGGCTTGATCTTAGCTGCTCTTCCAGCATGGATCTGGCATCTTCGGGAGTTCTAATCTGTCTTCTGGGTGTATTTCTTGCTTTATCGATCGTGCGATTTCCCAACTCCATCGATGCTTTTATCTGTAGTGCCTTGACTCTGCCAATACCTGGTATGGCCATCAATTCTTCGAGGCTGTGATCCTGAAGCATCATAAGACCTCTGTCGCCGGCAGCTGCCATAATTCTCTGACCAAGCTGCAGAGCCGATATTTGTCTCGTGCCGCTTCTGATAATTACAGAAAGCAGCTCGGCATCAGATAAAACTCTGGCACCAAGCCGCTCCAGCTTTTCATAAGGACGGTCACCTTCCGGCATTTCCTTCATAAGCAGTTTGTTTTGCTGTTCCATGATTAAGTCTCCTTCCAGGAGGCCTGTCAGGACCAGGGCAATAAACCAGAAATGAAACTAAACTCAGGTGATTTTACTGCTGCCTCACGCAGCATGTTCATCAGCCTGTTCACCGGCAAACCCATTACATTATAATAGCAGCCGTCTATTTTTCTGATCAGGGCGCTGCCATAGCCCTGTATCCCATAAGCACCAGCCTTGTCCATAGGCTCATCAGTCGATATGTACCAATCGATCTGCCTCTGGTCAAGCAATGAAAATTCAACATAAGTCGTTTCAGACTCCACCATCAGCAGTTCAGATTTCTGCCCATGAGCTAGAAGTGCTGCTGCTGTAATTACTCGATGGCGTCTTCCTGATAGTTTTTTCAGCATCTCTGCTGCCTCTGCCTGATCTCGGGGTTTACCCATGATCTGATCATCTATCACAACGATCGTATCGGCCGCAACTGCCAGATATTCTTCGCTATCGCTGATATTATCCTTGATTGCAGCGATCTTGCCTGCAGTTAAATGCTCTGCCAATTCTTCAGGGCTGAGCATAGCCGGGTCATCAAGTTCGTCTACAGCTGCCAGTTCATCAAATGCTGGAACAATGACCGAATAGCCATAAACTCCCCAGAATCTATCAAACAACTCTCTTCGCCTCGGAGAGCCAGAAGCGAGATATAGTTTAGCCGCTATATTACCTGAGCTGATGTCTTCACGCCCTGACATAGATCAGAAGTCTGCGCTTCCCGTGGTTCTGGCAAAAGGAATAACATCTCTGATATTAGGAATGCCTGTAAGATACATGATCATTCTCTCGAAACCAAGACCAAAACCAGCATGTCTGGCAGAACCGTATTCACGAAGCTGCAGATACCACCAGTAATCCTTCTCCTCAAGATCACATTCCTGCATACGCTGCTTCAATATATCAATATCTTCCTCACGCTGGCTGCCGCCAATGATTTCACCTATACCTGGAACCAGACAATCCATAGCAGCAACAGTCTTCCCGTCAGAGTTAAGTTTCATATAGAACGCCTTGATGTCTTTTGGATAGTTGATGACAAAAACAGGTCTTCCAAACAGCTCTTCAGTAAGGTAACGTTCATGCTCTGTCTGTAAATCACTGCCCCACTCAACAGGATAGGTAAATCTATCCTTTACGAGCTGCAGCTTCTCAATTGCCTCTGTATAAGTTATTACCGCAAAATCATTACTGATAACATTTTGCAATCTGTCCATCAGACCTTTGTCAACGAATTGATTGAAAAACTCCATCTCTTCAGGGCATTCTTCAAGAACGGTCCTGATTATGAACTTGATCATATCCTCAGCGAGCTTCATATCATCTTCCAGATCAGCAAATGCTATTTCAGGCTCGATCATCCAAAACTCAGCGGCATGCTTGACAGTATTTGAGTTTTCAGCCCTAAAGGTCGGTCCGAATGTATAAATGTTTTTAAAAGCCATGGCAAAAGTCTCGCCAGAGAGCTGACCGCTTACTGTAAGATTTGTATGTTTGCCGAAAAAATCCTGGCTATAGTCGATAAGACCTTTGTCATCACGCGGCGGATCATTTAAATCAAGCGTTGTAACTGTGAACATCTGACCGGCACCTTCAGCATCACTGCCTGTGATTATCGGAGTATGAACATATACAAATTCACGCTCCATGAAAAAGCGATGAATCGCATAAGCAGCCACTGAACGCACACGGAAACCAGCAGAAAGCAAATTTGTTCTGGCTCGAAGATGAGCGATGCTTCTTAGATATTCAGGAGTATGCCTCTTAGGCTGCAGCGGGTATTCAGGCGGGCACGCGCCTTCCAGAATAATTTTCTCTGCTTTCATTTCAAAGGGCTGGCGGGCACCTGGAGTCAGCATTATCACACCAGTTGCTATGATAGCGCTGCCGTTACCATATTTAGCAACTTCATCGTAATTATCAAGCTGATCACGCTCAAAAACTATCTGAACAGACTGGAAAAAAGTACCATCGTTCAGACTGATGAATCCAAACTGTTTCTGATCGCGAACTGTTCTGATCCAGCCAGCTACTGTGACACTTTTGCCAACATACTCTTCAGTAGATTTGTACAGACTACGTACTGAAACCGACCCGATCATGAAATTGCCCCCTGTTTTTTAGCACAGCACTGTTTGTACTTTTTACCGCTTCCACATGGACAGGGATCATTCCTGCCAATTTTTTCTACTCTGACGATCTGTGATTCCTTATATTTCCGTGTAATATCAGAACGTTTATCGGCTGAAAGTACATTATCCCAACTCTCAAGGTTATAGAGCCAGTCAGCCTTGGCATCCTGCATATTCCAGAACAATTTCTCAAAATCGATATCAAGAACAACCTCTGTTTCATCCTCAATATCTTCAAGTTCAAGATTAGTATTGAGACTAGTTTGAATACCATCGAGAAAACCGGTAAATATGATCATATCATCGCCAAAACCAAGTTTATCTGCCAGTTCATTGGCTTTGCCGCTAACTGTTGCTGAACCATTCTGCAGTATCTGATCATAGGCGTTTTGTTCTTTCAAATAATAATCCTGCACGAAGTCGTTGTAAGCATTTGGATCTGTTGTATCCTCAATTTTGTTTTGCCATGTTTTAAAATAACTCATATTCTTAGGCCGCTTATACATCCATCACTGGCAAAAGGCGGCTCTCTCCTTTCATCAATTTGATTTATTAAAGTGTTCTCTGATACTGTTCTACAATTGCCTTAAGGAAATCGTCTGTATCTACTACACGAACATTATCGATCTCCATTAGATTTTTGAGATCTCCAGTAACGATACCCGACTCGATCGTGTCAAGAGATGCTTTCTCAATAGCATCAGCAAAATCCATCAGATCTGTAAGGCCATCTAGTTCGCCGCGTTTACGCAGAGCACCAGTCCAGGCAAATAATGTCGCCATCGGATTTGTTGAGGTCTTCTG
>JAAYFZ010000380.1 GCA_012727965.1 Clostridiaceae bacterium | reverse complement strand
TGCAGGCGAGTATTCCGCAGAAGCGAAGCTTCGAGTACCTCGAGCCTGCAGTTGTTTTGATTCTCTGCGAAGCTTCGAGGACCTCGAGCCTGCAGTTGTTTTGTTATCCTGGATCTGGCTGACACTGCGGACAACTGCAGGTGCCGCGGCCGGCGACCCTTCTCTTAAGTATGGTCTGACCACAGACCGGACAATCGAGGCCGCCACGCGAATAAACCTTGAGCTCATACTGGAAATGTCCTTTTGTATTTAGCCCGTCGACATAATCGCGAAAAGAAGTTCCTCTATGTCCGATAGCTGCCTCGAGAATAGTACGTATGGAATCATAGAGTTTAGTTGTCTCAGCCTGGTTCAGGCTGGCTGCACTCCTGATAGGACTTATGCCTGAACGAAACAGTGCTTCATCGACATATATATTGCCGAGACCGGCGACCACATGCTGATTGAGAAGTACATTCTTAATATTGCTCTTTGGATGTCTGGCAAGTCCAGCCGACAGCTGATCAATACTCCAATTATCTGACAGAGGTTCAGGGCCAAGCGCTGCCAGACCTGACTGAAGCTCTTCCTGGCCACCTGGGAAAAACCAGATTCGCCCGAAACGACGCACATCGCGAAATAGCAGGTAGATTATACTGCCGTCATCCGGATCGATCATTTTAAAACGGATATGAACATGATCACGCACCATCTCGCCTGTCTCATCGAGCAGCAGCTGTCCGGTCATGCGTAGATGAATTACGACCGTAACGCCATCAGCACCACTGTTATCTGAAGCTGCTTTGCTTTTGCCAGTTTCAGTGTTGCTGCCGGAGGCATCGATCAGCAGATATTTGCCTCTGCGTCTAAGACCACTGATTTTCCAGCCAGTCAATCCCTTACCGCTCTCATTGATCAGAATCTCTGGTCTGATCAGCTCAACATCTTCGATGACACGTCCAACCAGCTTCGGGATGAGACTACGTCTAATTGTTTCAACTTCCGGCAACTCCGGCATATATGCATTCTCCTTATATCAATCGGCAGACATATCGACTGCTCTTCTAAGATCCTCAAGCCACAACTCAGCGGAAGCATCGCTGGGCATGCGCCAGTCGCCCCTGGGGGACAGGGTAACGCTGCCGACCTTCGGCCCATCGGGCAGGCAGGAACGTTTGAACTGCTGCGAGAAGAAACGCCTGATGAAAACCTCAAGCCAGCGGTCGATCTGTGGCTCCAATTCTTCATCACCGGCAAAAGCCGACTTCGCCAGTCGTCTTATTTTGGCAGGGCTGAAGCCGTATCGTACAAAATAGTAGAGGAAGAAATCATGGAGAGCATAAGGTCCGACCAGATGCTCTGTTTTCTGAGAAATTTCTCCATCCTGCGGCGGCAGAAGTTCAGGGCTTACAGGAGTAGCCAAAACATCACGCAGCACAGCGCTAAGTTTTCTGGCTGGTATTTTATCTTGCTCAGCAATTGTGTCTTTTTCCTGTTTTTCGACTGCTTCAGCCTGTCTGGCAGCATGAGCTACAAGATGCCTGATCAGTGTTTTCGGGACGGATGCGTTGACACCATACATAGACATATGATCGCCATTATAGGTGGCCCAGCCGAGTGCCAGCTCAGACAGATCGCCTGTGCCGATTACAAGTCCGCTAATCTGATTTGCGATGTCCATCAGGATTTGTGTACGTTCGCGTGCCTGTGAATTTTCATATGTGACATCATGTTGGTCTACAGGATGTCCGATATCGGCAAAATGCTGCAACACAGCCGCTTGGATCGGTATTTCTCTTAGCGTCGTACCGAGCGAACGGGCAAGCTCGAGAGCATTGCTGTAGGTGCGGTCAGTAGTTCCGAATCCCGGCATAGTAATTGATACAATACCGCTGCGGTCCAGGCCTAGAGCATCAAAAGCTCTGGCAGTTACGAGTAGTGCCAGAGTTGAATCGAGGCCGCCGGAAAGACCGATTACGGCTGCTCTTGCGCCTACATGCTCAAGACGCTTGCGCAGGCCTTGCATCTGAATTGTCAGTATTTGCTCACAGCGCGCTGACAGTTCAGAAATTTCTGAGGGGACAAAAGGATAGGCCGGCCATGTCCTCTTAAGTGAATGCTCTTTGCTTTTTAGAGAAAACTGAGTCACCTGATAGCCGTGCTGGTCGTAGAGCTGCAAGTCATTTTGTATGACACCATACGTATTCTGGCGCCTTCTCTCAGAAGCTATCAGCTGCATATCAAGCTCAGTTATAATCAAATCACCGCTGAAGAGTTCAGCTTCAGCCAATTTGCGGCCGTTCTCGTAGATCATATTATGACCGGCAAAAACCAAGTCAGTAGTCGATTCACCGATGCCGGCATCAGCATAGATATAACCGCAGATCAGGCGGGCGGACTGACTCTTGACCAGCATGCGCCGATAATCTGCCTTACCGATGATTTCATCGCTGGCCGACAGGTTGCAGATTACGGTGGCTCCTGCCAATGAATGCCTGGCAGATGGCTGTTGCGCGACCCAGAGATCCTCACAGATTTCTGCGGCTATTGTTAAGTCCGGCATTTCTGTGCAGGAAAACAACTGTCTCTGACCAAATATGACTTTGCGGCCACATAAGTCGATTTCTCTGACAAGATCAGACTGAGAAGCTGAAGTAAAATGCCGCATTTCATAGAACTCGCCATAATTTGGAACGTACTGCTTAGGAACGATTCCCAGAATTTCGCCTCGGTTCAACACAGCTGCTGTATTATACAGATTGTTGCCTACTGCTAGCGGCAAACCGACCAGCACAACCATATCGAGTTCTGTGGTAAATGCAGCGAGTTCCTCGAGTGCCTGCTCAGCAGCTTGCTGCAGGACTCGGCTCAAGAAAAGGTCACCGCAGGTATAGCCTGTTATGCTAAGCTCAGGCAGTACAAGCAGTTGAACACCTTCTGCCGCGGCCTTTTTGATAGCTGCCTTGATTTGATCGGTATTGTATTTGCAGTCAGCCACCTTGATTTTTGGTGACACGGCTGCTGCCTTGATGAAACCATCACGCATGTTCAGGTCCTCCAATTTAAACATTATCTTAAGCTGATCAGCCAGTTAAGCCTTGCGGTCTCAACTTCTGCGATCTGCCTGAAAATGAGGCTCTAGATCCTGAATATTATATCACAGGCGGCAGATTGTCACAGCCTGCTGCTGAGGTCTATAATGATCGTTATGAGTAGAGAATCAAGCGCAAAAAATAAATACAAGAGGAACAGATTTCGGATTGGTCTGACCGATGGACTACCTATCGGCCTAGGCTATTTCGCCGTTTCTTTTGCTTTTGGAATTTTTGCTGCCGAGGGAGGACTGACACCTTTTATTGCATCCTTACTATCACTTACAAATGTCACATCTGCTGGTCAGTTTGCCGGTGTTAAATTAATCTTTACTCATGCACCCTGGTTTGAGATCGCGGTAACGGTCCTTCTGATCAATCTGCGCTATTCCCTGATGTCTCTTTCATTGTCACAGAGACTGCAGCCGGATATTTCTCTGGCTGGCAGAATGCTAATTGGCTTCGGTGTGACTGATGAAATCTATGCAGTCGCTATTCTTAAAGAGCATGAACTTAATTTTAGTTATATGCTGGGACTGATGACATTGCCGATCACTGGCTGGACTATTGGAACGCTTACCGGTGCTATAGCCGGGTATATTCTGCCTCTTAGCTGGCGTAGTGCTCTCGGTATAGCTCTCTATGCAATGTTCGTAGCAATCATCATGCCGCCGGCGCGAAGCTCGCGTCCAGTCCTGATGGTGGTTGCCAGTGCTGCTATTTTGAGCGTTATTTTCGAATTCACGCCGGGACTAAATCTGATCCCCTTGGGATGGCGCATCATAATCTGTACGATCATCGCATCTGCTGCAGGAGCTTTGCTTGCCCCGGTACAGACAGAACCGACGAAAAAATCAGCCAGCATTTCAGACAAGGCAGAAGAGAGTGCAGGTGATCAAAATGGCTGATGGTTATTTGCTCACCGCAA
Source organism: Clostridiaceae bacterium (assembly GCA_012727965.1). Taxonomy (GTDB): domain Bacteria; phylum Bacillota; class Clostridia; order Saccharofermentanales; family UBA5734; genus JAAYFZ01. The sequence goes on along the minus strand of JAAYFZ010000380.1, from coordinate 12,876 downwards.
TTATCGTTATGACGGTCGTAACCTGGCTGCCACGAATGTTGCCTTTGATGTTGGTCCGACGCAGGATAGAAAATATCTTCATCAGATCTTTTCTCTTCTATGTACCTTATGCAGTTTTAGCTGCTATGACTATTCCCGCTATTTTCTTCGCTACCTCATCTATCTGGTCAGCACTGGCCGGCCTGATAGTTGCTCTTATACTCGGCTGGAATCGACGTAGTCTGCTTACCGTCGCTCTCGGTGCGTCGGTCGCGGTATTTATTATTGAGCGTATTCTAGCTCTGCTATAATCAGCAACATTAAAATATAACATTCTATCAAACGGAACTGTAAAGCAGATGAACCCCTGTTACATATATATTAAATGCACAAAAGACCAATCATTTATCTCATCAAGTATCGTATAATGTAACCATCAAGACTGGTGCAAAACCAGATCACTTAGCAACAAGGGGGTTCCAGCCATGACTAAGGTTACTAGAGAACAGATACTAGACGCACTTAACAATGATCGTTTCCAACTGTTTGGACAGCCAAAATGGACCTTCGGACGCAACACCTGCAATACTTATGAAGTATTTGTCGATTTGATGCTTTCTGAGGATGAAGAACCAATCCAGCCTGATAAGTTCATACCTGTAATTGAATCAGATGAAGAGCTGACGAAAAAATTCGGCTCATGGTTTCTCGAGCATGCTTTTATCGACGGTGCTCGACTGATGCGCGAATTGGAAATGAATCTGACAATATCGATCAATCTGCTTGGCTTCCAGGCCAATCGTCCCGAGTTCGTTGAGCGCCTGACTGCACTGATCGAGAAGACTGGAATATACAACAACAATCTCCAGTTCGAGCTCAGTGAGGCGCAGCCGCTAAACGCAACAGGCTATTATAATCTTCAGAAGATCCATGATGAGCTTGGCATCCGACTGGTTCTGAGTAATTTTGGTACTGGTTATTCCAACATTGATCTTCTGCGCAAGCTACCGTTCGACGTGATCGAGCTTAGCAAAGAATTTACGAAGGGCATAACTGAGTACGAGAAGGAGCTCAAGGTTATAATAGGTATACTCCAGATGGCTCAGGTACTCGACATCGATGTCTGTGCCAAGGGTATCGAAACTGCCGAGCAGATGGAACTGCTTGAGGAGGCAGGTTTCAAGATGGGTCAGGGCTACCTGATCGGCAGACCTCTGCCTATGGACGAGCTAAAAAGCTTCATCTGCAAATATGCTGATGAGGGTAGCTGCGGCAAGTAAGAAACAATAATCTAAACTGACAAAAGTATTGAAAACGCCTGTATTCATGAGAATACAGGCGTTTTGGCTAGGTGTGCTCAGCAGCTTATTTTGCGTTCTTGAGCATAACTGTCAGCTCTTTGATTTTAGGAGGTTTGCCGTACATCAGGATTCCGATGCGGTAGATCTTAGCCGCGAGCCAGCCGGTTGCCCAGATCGTAGCAAACATCATCGCCACCGATAACGCTATCTGCCAGCCTGGCACTTCGGTCATGGCAATTCTAACGAACATAGCCATCGGCGAAATAAATGGTATAAATGATGATACCAGCAGCAATGTTGACTCAGGTGACATCATACCGAAGACCGCTATCATGAAGGCCACAATAAAGATCAGCATAATTGGCATAATACTGGTATTGATATCCTCCGTTCGGCTGGCAAGCGAGCCTAGAGCGCCGTAGAGGAAGGCATATACGAAATAGCCGGTTATATAGAAGAGGATGGTATAGAAGATGATTGAGGGCGGCATATTAAATACCGACTTGATGATATCAAACATTTCCAGATGCTCTTCATTTATTTTATAGAAAACACCAGCAGTAACCAGAAGCATACTGATTTGGGCAAGTCCGGCAAGTCCGGAACCTATAACTTTGCCGAACATCAGATTCATCGGCTTAGCCGATGTTATAAGCATCTCCATCGCTCTGTTGCTCTTTTCCGAGGCAACCGAGGTGGCGACCAATTGACCATACATCATAACTGTCATGTAGAGTAGGAAAACCAGTAAATAAGTATAAAAATAGGTTTGTTCCATAGATTTACCGGATTCTTCAACAGTCTCGACAATATTTATCTCTGGTTCAGCCAATACAGACATGATCGTAGCTTCGTCCAACCCCTGGTCAGCCAGGAACAGCGAACGATAATATTGACCAAGACCAGATTGCAGCATCATTGGCATGCCGCCCTCTGTCATACCCATTCTTCGCATTGTCCAGGTATAGCTAGATGGTGAATCAATGACCAGAAGACCAGCTGCCTCTCGTGCATCTACCTTTTCTTTGATCTCATCAATCTGGCCAGCTTCTATATTCTCCCAGAGTTTGCCTGGAATTAGGTCGTTGAACCAGCTTAGCGCCGGCGCCTTGCCCGTTGAATCAAGTATATAGACAGTATCTTCTGCAGTCGGCTCATGCGTCTCATCTGAACCAAAATCAATACCGGCATCCTTGACAGTTGAGATGATACCAGGCAGGCTAAGGCCGATAGCCAGCAGAATAACAACGGCAATCGTGATGCCGACATAAACCTTATTGCGAAGATAAGTCATGAATTCAAATTTCATGACGGTAAAAAACTGCTTATTCATGACTTGAACCCCCACTTTCTCTTTTTCGCGGCTTTTGACTTCTTGTCGTCTTCTATTGAAGTTGACATGTCGTCTTCAACTGGCTCGATGACATCGCCGGTTCTCTCTACGAAAATCTGTTCAAGAGTTGGTTCTACAATATTGAATTGCTCCAGCTCCAGGCCCGCTGTAAGCAGTGCCTGCAGCAGTTCGCCCCTATCCTTCGCATCGGATAGTGTTACTACACAATCGCCATTTGTCGATTCCAGACTGATAACGCTTACCGGTAGACGACCGCTTGACTTGAGATCCTCAAGTATAGCTGCAGCCCCAGCTGTATATCTGTCAGGCGACAATCCGATCCTTATGCGGTTGCGGGCATAGCTTCGTTTGATATCGCGAATCGAACCAGAAAGTACGATCTTGCCTGCATGGAGCAGGGCGATATCATCGCAGAAGGTCTCAACATAATTCATCTGATGACTGGAGAATAAAACAATCTTGCCTTCCTCGACCTGTTCATGCACGATATCTTTGAGCAGCTGTGAGTTAACAGGATCCAGGCCACTGAATGGCTCGTCGAGAATAACGATCTGCGGATCCGCAAGTAGTGTAACTGCCAGCTGAATCTTCTGCTGATTACCTTTTGACAGTGTTTCGAGTTTTTTGTCGATGATGTCGAGCATATCAAGTCGTTCAAGCCATTTTTGCATATTTACCTTGGCCTGCTTGCGGCTAAGACCACGCAGCTCGCCCAGATAGATCAACTGATCGCCGATTTTTATTTTAGGATATAATCCCTTTTCTTCCGGGAGATATCCTATTCTGGTTTTGCTGTGGCGAAGCGTCTCGCCATCTAGTAGAATCTGACCCTCGTCGGGAGGGAAAACATTCATGATTGTTCGAATCGTTGTAGTCTTACCTGCGCCGTTACGGCCTAGGAGCCCGATGGCCGCACCGCTTCTTGCGCTGAATGATACCTGATCAAGCACCAGGTTAGGGCCGAAACTTTTTACAAGCCCGATTGCATCTAATTGCATACGTCTACCTTCCTTTTTGTTGAAACTATATTATGTCCGGTTATGTGCAAAACGATCAGAATAATGATAGCATCTGACTAGCGGTTCTTCAAACCGTCAACAAGGTTCTGAAGCGAAAAAAGAGTATATAAACAGCGAAAAGCGCATATTTTCGTGAGAAATTCACGACATATTACAATATATTTACCGAATCTACTTGTCAGGTCATGAGAAATCTGGCAGGTTTATTAATAGCGGTGACATTGGTTCTTTCCGATCATGCGCTTTTTTAACATCAACATGTCATGTGAGAGACTGTCATTTGCTGTTTGGAAGGAAATATAATATGTATTTTGTCAGATTGTTCCAGGCCTTCGTTGCCTACTGTTTTATTGGCTGGGTGATGGAGTCGATATTACATACTGTCTGGGAGCGTAAGCTCGTCAATAGAGGTTTTCTAAACGGACCATATGTGCCGATCTATGGCTTCGGTGCACTATTGGTCCTACATGTACTCGAGCCGTTTCAGAGCCATTGGTATATTGTGTTTCCAGTATCGATCATACTGGCCACTACTCTTGAATACATAACCGGCTGGGCAATGGAGAAACTGTTTCATAACCGCTGGTGGGATTACAGCATGTTTCCGTTTAATCTACATGGTCGTATTTGCCTGCTCTTCTCTCTTGGTTGGGGTGTACTATGCCTCATGCTTGTTTATATAGTAAGTCCATTTGTTAATCAAACAATCATGCTGCCACCGCAACCAATCAGTATTGTGATTGCGGCAGTTATTTTCACAGTTATGCTGACCGATCTTGTTTTCACGATTAGAGCTACCGTTGACCTCAACAAAACTCTGGCACGTCTGGACACGATCGGCAAACTTGCACGAGCCAGGCGTGATGATTTTGCCGGCAATATTCAACATAGACTTGCTGTCATGACCAAGGCATTTGTCCTCTGGAGCGGTCAGGCAAAAGGTCTGGGTTATATTCAGCGGCGTTTGCTGCGTGCTTTTCCCAGCATGAAGTCGCCAGTCTATCAGGAGAGTATTGATAGGCTGCGTACCTGGGTATCTAAGCGGCGACGCCCGCGGTTTTTCCTGCCTGCAGTCAAAATCCCTGATCTCCGCAAAATCCTTGACTCGATCGAGCTGCCTCCGCGTCCTGTGCTGAAGAATCCCTTCGCAAATGGCAAGCTGGGAAACAGGTTAAAAAAAGGCAAAGCGAACAGTCGCTCGAAGAAGAAATAAAAACGCCCGGGATTTATTCTCCCAGGCGTTCTCATTATGTATGCAATTCAATTATCAAGAGCAAATCATCAAAAAATTAGAATCCTACTTTGAATGCTTTCTTGCCAGCATATACAGCGGCTTCACCAAGTGATTCCTCGATGCGCAGCAGCTGATTGTATTTGGCGACACGGTCTGTTCTTGAAGGGGCGCCTGTCTTGATCTGACCAGCATTTGTAGCTACGACGATATCGGCAATTGTGACATCTTCAGTCTCACCTGAACGATGTGAAACGATTGCTGTCCAGCCCTGATCCTTAGTCATCTCGATTGCCTGAAGTGTTTCTGTCAGAGTACCGATTTGATTGACCTTGATCAGTACTGAGTTGGAAACGCCCAGATCAATACCCTTGCTGATACGAGTGGTATTGGTGACGAACAGGTCATCACCGACTAGCTGTATGCGACCGCCCAATCTATCGGTAAGTATCTTCCAACCTTCCCAGTCATCTTCGGACAGGCCGTCTTCGAGTGAGATGATCGGGTATTTATCAGCCAGCTCAGCCCAGAAATCAACCATCTCTTCACGGGTCTTATACTGACCATTCTTCCAGAATAGGTATTGTCCTTCTTTTCCAGCCTTCTTAGCTTCTTCATAGAGCTCGGTCGCAGCTGCGTCCATAGCGATGAAGAAATCCTCACCAGGCTTGAATCCTGCCTTCTCAATAGCCTGAACGATAAATTGTAGAGCCTGCTCATCACTCTCGAAGTTTGGTGCGAAACCGCCCTCATCACCGACTGCTGTGCTGTAACCGCTATCCTTGAGCAGCTTCTTGAGCGTATGGAATACCTCGACGCTCCACTGCAGCGCCTGGCTGAAGCTCTCTGCGCCTAGAGGCATGATCATAAATTCCTGCAAGTTAATGCTGTTGTCCGCATGATGGCCGCCATTGATGATATTCATCATCGGTACAGGGAGCTTATGCCCCTGGATGCCGCCTAGATACTGATAGAGCTCAAGTCCTAGAGCATTTGCTGCTGCTTTGGCTGCTGCCATCGAAACTGCCAGCATGGCATTTGCACCGAGATTGCCCTTGTTGTCTGTGCCGTCGAGGCTCAGCAGGACAGAGTCCAGTCCGGCCTGATCGAATACATTGAAACCACAGAGCTCGTCTGCAATTATATTGTTAACATTATCTACTGCTTTGAGTACACCTTTTCCCAGATAGCGACTGTCGTCACCGTCGCGAAGCTCAACTGCTTCGAATGCGCCGGTCGATGCGCCAGATGGAACTGCGGCACGTCCTACTGAACCGTCCTCTGTCTCAATTTCTACTTCCACTGTTGGATTACCGCGTGAATCAATGATTTCGCGGGCCCAAACACTTGTAATCATTAGATCTTGTGCCATAGTTGATTACCTCCTGAATTTAATACTGAGTATCTCAGTCACTATTTTTCACAACGCCTTAATTATACAGCAATGAGGTCGTTGCTTATGTAACACAAGCGCCATCCTGGCCGGAGGTGTTTCAGTCGGCAGCGGATGGATTATCCAGAGCAGTCTCCAAGGGACTCTCATTGGCAAAAGCCTTAACGGCAGCTCCTGCCCTCGGTATCGGCATGAGAGTTCCCGGACCGCCGACACAGCCGCCCGGACAAGCCATTCCCTCGAGTATATGACCATGACACTTGCCGGCTTTTGCCTTGAGCAGCATTTTTTTACATTCCTTGAGTGTATCTGCCTTCTCGACCTCAACCTCAAGCTCCGGTTTATCCTTCTTGATGCAATCGACGATCGCCTGAGCGACCCCGCCGGCGACGGCGTAGCCACGCCCGTCTCTCGAAGCCAGAGTAGTAAATTTATCTTCTTCCAGTTCCTGCCATTCGATATCACGAGCTCCGAGCATACCCATCAGCTCTTCAAAAGTTATAACATAATCAATATATGGCTTGACTTCATCCTCTAGTCCTTCGCGCTTTTTAGCAACACAAGGCCCGATGAATACGACCTTGGCTTCAGGTTCGATTTCCTTGATCTTCTGAGCGGTAGCCACCATCGGCGTATGTGAGCTCGAGATACAATCCGCCAGCTCCGGCTGTGTACCAACAGCAAAAGCCTCCCATGATGTACAACAGCTGGTTCCGAGGAAATCCTGCTTATCCGGTACATTTGCCAAATATTCGCTGGCCTCGTGGATTGAGCCAACATCAGCTCCGAGACCTACTTCAAGAACATCCTTGAAACCAAGCACCTTGAGAGCTGCAACTATTTTGCCTGGCGTTGCCAGAGGACCGAACTGGCCGACGAAGGACGGAGCTATTTCCGCATAGACTTTTTCGCCGCGTCTGATCGCCGTAATCAACTGGAATATTTCCGATTTATCAGCTATAGCGGCAAAAGGACAGCTGACGATACATAGTCCGCAGGCTACGCATTTATCCTGGTTGATCTTCGCACGTCCTAATTCGTCGCTATCTATCGCGTCAGCACCACAGGCTTCAGCACAAGGACGGCCGAAACGGACTATCGCATTATAAGGGCAGGCCTGAACACAGCGTCCACACTTGATACATTTATCCATATCAATAATTGCCGCATTCTTGCCGATGGTGATGGCTTTTACCGGGCATACTGATGTACAAGGGTGTGCCAGACACTTGCGACAGTTATTTGTCACAAAAAACTGATCTGTCGGGCATGCTTCACAGGCGAAGGGAATAACATTTACCAGTGGTTCAGCCAGACACTTGCCCGTGGTATCGGCAGCCTTCATATCCTCCGTCAGTGCATGATGGCGATCTACCGGTCTCATTCCGAGTCCGAGAGCCATTCTGATGCGTTCACGGATGATAGCACGCTCTTTGAAAACACTGTCTCTATATTGTGGCTGTTCGCCGGGAATGATCCTATATGAAGATTCATAGAAGAAAGCAAAATCCGTTTTATCAAGTTCGCGCTCATAAGCGAAGCGCGCTACCTCGGTAAAAACCTGACGGCGGATTTTGGTGATAGGTGTGAATAAACCGCGCATTTAGCTCTCCTTAATAAACAATATTCTCGCCGGTATTAGAGCCGGAGAGATCCATAAGTAGAATTACTTCTCTAAACAGCCCTCTGCACGAATGATATCGAGTATTTCAGACATAATGGTCTCGCTGTCAGCCCGCTTGAACATACGGCCGTTAATCGACACTATCGGCGAATATTGTCCATGCTCACAAAGACTGTTGCAGGGTACGGGATTTATAATCACTTCACAATCACCACTCAATTGCTCGAGTTCGATCAGACTCTCGATCGAGTTGATAATATCCATCGATCCCATCATGGTGCAATGAGTTCCGGCACATACGTCGACCTTAATTTTTGGCATGGGATAAGTCCCTCCTGACAATAATATATCTGCTGTTATCTGCCTCCTAATTGTATCACAGGACACGAGGAAATTTATCAATTGCTAAACAAAACACATTCAAAATACCATGCATAAACTTAAGCATCAGGCTTGCATAAGACAATTTCATCTGCTATACTTTGACACATAATAATGATAACCATGTAGTAGAGTAATGGCGATTCAACCCAAAAGGTCTATAATGAAATCATGGAGAAGAGGTAAAATATGTCGAGACCACAGAGCAGAATTGAAGAGAGATGGAACTCAGTGACACATGGCGGGATGGCTATATTGTTATTGCTTACTATGCCGCTGGTTCTTATGCATGTCATAAGACAAGCCGGAAAAATGGCGCTGCGTGATGGTCTCGGAGTAGGCATTTTCATTCTTTGCCTTATTTTGATGTTCTCGTCTTCTGCTCTTTATCATGGAGTGCCTGCAAGCAGCAAATACAAGCGTATCCTCAACCGTCTCGATCATATGTCGATCTTTTTCGCCATCGCAGGCAGCTATACACCACTAGTATTATCCGTAATCGGCGGCCGCGCAGGTTGGATCATCCTTGCGGTTGAATGGTCACTAGTTCTAGTCGGTGTGATCTTCAAGAGCCTCAGTTTCAAGAAAAATCTTTTGTCCTGGATCTTCTCGATCTCGCTTTACCTGGCGATGGGCTGGGCTATCGTTGTTTGTTTCCCGCTCTTTGCTGCCCGTGCACACCCTGCCTGCATATGGCTTGTTCTCGCAGGTGGTATCTTCTACACGGTCGGCATCATATTCTTCGCTCTCGAGAAACGTTATGCACATGTCGTCTGGCACTTCTTCGTTAATGCTGGCGCAATAAGCCACTTTATTGCAATTGTGTTTTTCCTTAATTAAAATTATGTTTAATTGTTGACTGAAAGAAATTCGTCTGCTAAACTCAGTCCGTGATTGCGTCAAACTACGCTCATGGACTTTTTGTATGACATAAAACGCAGGAAATAGTTCCGCGTCGCCAGGTATAGAGGTATGAACCGGTTGAGTAAAAACACTAATATTGATAAAAACAAAAATCAAGACAGTCAAAACCCCATAGACAAAATTTATACTGGCAAAAGCCGACTCCATAACGGAGCAGGCTCTGTTGCATTTATTCTGCTGATCAGTGTGGTAATTATTACTACTGCTGCGATTTCTGTAGGTCATCTGGTTCCACTAAATGACTACAATAAGAAAGAACAAACTGAAACTCTTCTAGAGAATGATTGGCAAATAGACGGACGATCACATTTTGCCGAGCGCGAAGCTAGAACAAGAGTATTCGAAGAGATGAAGGAATCCGATAAATTGCCGGATGAAACATCATCTAAAACAATTGCAGCAGAAGAGATAACGGAGCCGACAACAATTGTGACAACCACAGCCGCTCCGACAACCACCAAACAAACCACAACAGCCGCTCCAACTACAGCTAAGCCGACGACCGCACCTACTACGGTTGCACCAACTACAGCTGCGCCAACTACGGCCGCACCGACAACTGCTGCGCCTACTACAGCTGCGCCAACAACCACTGCAGCGCCAGCCAGACCAGTATATAGTCAGGAAATTCAGGCCCTGCTGACTGCTGTTAACAATCATCGTCAGAGCAAAGGGCTTGCATCCTTGTCACTAGCAAGCGGTGCGGCAGCAGAAGCTGCCGCAATCAGAGCCCAAGAGTCATCAGTAAAATTTGATCATGAACGACCAGACGGCAGCAGTCCGTTTGATCTGCTTAATCAAATGGGTGTCAGCTATATGGCGGCCGGCGAGAATCTTGCGATGATGCCTGCAAGCTATACTGCAGAGCGCGTACTGGAGGCGTGGCTAAATTCTGATGGCCATCGAGCCAATATCGAATCCCCCTCATTTAAGTCTATGGCTATTGGTATCTACGAAGTAAATGGTTATAGATACTGGGTTCAACTATTTCTTGGCTGATAATAATATATTTTAAATAATATATTATGCATAAATTTCCTGACAAATATCCTGATAAGGAATAATATATTATCTATTATTGCTAAATTGTCGGGTTTGGGCTAATATATTAGCATGATAAACTTATTTCAACAAACTCCTGGTGAGATTAACAAAGGGATTGCCGAACGCTTAGTTAAAATCAGAAAACGCAGGAGGATCTCTCAAAAAGATCTAAGCGTTAAGTCTGGTGTCAGCCTAGGTTCGTTAAAGCGCTTCGAACAGACCGGAGACATCTCTCTGGTTTCTTTGACCAAGCTGGCAATTGCTCTGGATCTGGAAAATGAACTTGAGTCATTATTCTCTAATATGCCTCTGCTATCAATTGAGGAGGCATTTAATGAATGAAATTAATAGGTTAGCTGTATATTATGATAATCGACAGGTCGGGACAATGGCCTGGTACAATAATGCATCAGCTGTGTTTGAATATACGACAGAATGGCTCGTTGATGGTTTTTCGATCAGTCCAATCTCTCTTCCGCTTGAAAAGAAAGTATTCATTCCAAAGTCCAATAACTTTTATGGTTTATTTGGAGTGTTCGCGGATAGCCTTCCCGATGGCTGGGGGCGGCTACTCGTCGACAGACTCATGCTAAGAAACAAACTTAACCCGCACACTGTGGGTCCAATGCAGCGGCTAGCGATTGTTGGAGAGTCTGGAATGGGGGCCCTGGTCTATAGACCAGAAATTAACATAAGAGAAAGTACAAATGACCTTTCGTTGGATGAAATCGCTGCAGAGTGTGCAAAAGTCCTAAAAGCAGAATATTCAAACGAGTTGGATAAATTGTTTGTATTGGGTGGCTCTTCTGGCGGTACCAGACCTAAAATTCTTACGAAAGTTGATGGTGAAGACTGGATCATCAAGTTTCCATCTACACATGATTCTCCGATTATCGGAAAACAAGAATATGATTATGCCTTATGTGCTAAAAACTGTGGTATAAGAATGGAAGAGGTAAGACTTTTGCCGTCTGAAACCACAGAGGGCTATTTCGGAACAAGACGATTTGATAGAAATTGTCAGGGTTCTGCAGATAATAAAATTCATATGATTTCGTCTGCCGCTCTTCTTGAGACTTCTCATCGCATTCCTAACTTAGATTACAACTTGTTGATGCGCCTAACCTTGCAGCTTACAAGTAGTATGTCAGAATGCGAACACCTGTTTCGGCTGATGTGCTTCAACGTATTTGCCCATAACAGAGACGACCACGCGAAAAACTTCTCATATATTTACCATGAAGATGCTTCTTCATGGCAATTATCTCCTGCCTATGATCTAACTCACAGTAATTCAATCGGCGGCGAACATGCCACAACGATTAATGGCAATGGGAAAAATCCAAGCAAAACAGAAATCATGGAGGTCGCGAAAACCATTGGCATAAATACCAGACGAGCAAATAGTATAGTGGATCAGGTTCAGGAATGTGTCTACAGTCATTTGCGTGAATATATTAATTAGCAGATGGAACTTAAAAAAGTGATATAATCACTATAAACTATTAATCTAAGTTCTGGTGTTTGGAGTTCTGTCAACATGGATTATGAGACAATCAAGTATTACGATAATAATGCTCAAGCCTTCATTGACGGTACAAGCACGGCCGATATGAAGTGTTTGCTTGATAAGTTCACTACCAGCTTATCTGCTGGCGCAAGCATCCTCGACCTGGGCTGCGGTTCAGGCCGGGATAGTGTCTGGTTTATTAATCAGGGATTCCGTGTTACAGCAATAGATGCCTCCAGTGAGATGATCCGCCACTGTAAATCACTGATTGGTGATCGCGCCATCCTGGCAGACCTGGAAGAATTCGAAACAACCGAAAAGTATGATGGAATCTGGGCCTGTGCTTCGCTGCTTCATATCCCAAGAGAGCGATTGGCCGCAGCTGTTACTAAATACTCTGCCATGCTGAAGCCGGGCGGACATTTTTTTATGTCGTTCAAGAATCGTGAGCAGGACTATAAGAAAGATGGAAGAGTTTTCACCTGCTTCACGCAGCCGCATCTCGAGCAATATCTGAAAGAGCTAAACTTATTTAGCAATATTTACATATATGAAACCGAGGATGTTCGCCCTGATCGTCCGGGCGAGCAATGGGTCAGTGCCATAGGAGAGGTTTAGCAAGCAATGAAGAGAGCTGTGACATCAAATCTCCTTCAGCATCTTTCAGCGATTGATGAAGATTGCATCGGTCTTGATCTGATCGTCTCTTTTATCAAGATGTCAGGCTTCCGGAGAATCCAACCGATCCTCCAGCAGGCAGTCAGTCTTGGCTTACCAGTTCGGATTTTAACCAGTACCTACATGAATATAACTGATCCAGCGGCCTTGCTTGCTCTATATGACCTGCTCGGTGACAACAGCGTCAGGTTATATAACGGATCTTCACCAAGCTTCCATCCAAAAGCCTATTTTTTCAAATACAAGATAAAACCCAGTGCAATTTTTGTCGGCAGCTCAAATATATCTGAGACTGCTCTCACAAGAGGTGTCGAATGGAACTATGAAGTAAACGCAGCAATCGACCCTGTCAGCTATCAGATTTTCGCCGATACCTTCGATCATCTGTATGATCATGAAGCATACCCGCTAAGCCACGATATTATTGTAGATTATCGC